>JAFSGO010000057.1 GCA_017440765.1 Clostridia bacterium | reverse complement strand
GTGGGGTGTGTATCCCGTCTTGTCGCGGTATCAGAAAACGTCCGACGATCTGATGCGCCACGCCGTAGATTGTGCCAAGCAGATCGACGTGGTCGGGAACGGTGACCGTGTGGTCATCGTCGCGGGTATCCCGTTGGATACCGCGGGCAGTACCAACCTGCTGAAGGTCGAGATTGTCGGTAATAAACATTAATGCAAGACGCCCCTCCGAGAAAATCCTCGGAGGGGCGTTCGTTTGTTTATTGCGTGTCGATCGCGGTGACGGTGTATCCCGCATCGGTGACCGCTTTGGCAAGCACCTCGGCGGAGGTGGTGCCGGCATCAATAATCGCCTGCTTCTTATCGAGATCTACGGTGGCATGAACGCCCGGCAGGGCATTCAGCGTATCCTCGACTCGTTTACGGCAGTGCTGACACATCATGCCTTCGATCGTTAAGCGTACCATGGTTGTTCTCTCCTTTTTCAAAGTGGGTTTACTGCGGAAGCGGCGAAGCCGCAAGGCATTCGTAACGACAAACACACTGCTCAAGCTCATCGCCGCCGCCCCGATCATGGGGCTCAGCCGCCATCCTAACAGCGGATAAAACACACCCGCCGCCAGCGGGATGCCCAAGCAGTTGTAGAAAAATGCCCAGAACAGGTTTTGACGGATATTGCGGATGACCGCGCGGCTCAGGCGGATCGCCGTCACCACGTCGCGCAAATCGTTTTTCATCAGCACGATATCGGCACTTTCCACCGCCACGTCCGTACCTGCACCGATCGCCATACCAACGTCGGCACGCACCAAAGCCGGTGCGTCGTTGATACCGTCGCCGACCATTGTCACGGTTTGACCTGCGTCACGAATGCGCGCGATCACCGCTTCCTTATCTTGCGGCAGTACCTCGGCAATCACTTCGTCCACACCGACGTCTGCGGCGACCGCCTCGGCGGTGCGTCGGTTATCACCGGTGAGCATTCGCACAGAGATCCCCAACCGTTTGAGTTTTGAGATCGCCTCGCGGCTGGTTTCTTTGGGAAGATCTGCCGCCGCGATCACCCCGATCACCTTGCCGTTTTCGGCAACTATCAGCGGCGTTTTTCCTGCATCCGCCAAGCTGTCAAGTGTTTCTCGGACGGCAGCGGTATCTACTTCGTTTTCACGCATCAGCCGTTCGTTACCGGCATAGCAAGGCGTGCCCTCCAGCTCTGCCGAAACACCGCGGCCGGGCAACGTCTCAAAAGCGGTCACAGGTGGCACTTCTATGCCGCGCGCGGATACCTCCGCCATGATTGCCGCCGACAACGGATGCTCACTGCGGTTCTCCAGCGCCGCGGCAACGCGCAAAAGCTCGTTTTCCGACACCGACAGCGGGAGAACGTCGGTAACGACGGGTTTTCCATTGGTGATCGTACCGGTCTTATCCAGCACAACGCAGTTGACGTGATGAGCGATCTCCAGTGCTTCGCCGGATTTGATCAAAATACCGTTCTTAGCGCCCTGCTCGGTGCCCACCATGACGGCAACCGGTGTCGCCAGCCCCAATGCACACGGGCAGGAAATGACCAGCACACAAATAGCGGAGGACAGCGCCTCTTCCGCGTTGCCGAAGAAGAGCCACACGATAGCGGTGACAAGCGCTATCAACATCACGACGGGGACGAACACCGCGGCGATCTTATCCGCGGTTTTGGCGATCGGGGCTTTCCCTGCACCCGCATCCTCTACCAAGCGAATGATCTGTGCAAGCGTGGTATCCTCCCCCACGCGCGTGGCGCGGAACTTTAAATAGCCGCTCTGATTAACGGTGGCACTGATGGCCTGAGAGCCGACGTCCTTTTCCACCGGCACGCTCTCGCCCGTAATAGCGGATTCGTCCACCGCGGCACGGCCTTCGATCACCACACCGTCCACCGGTATCCTGCCACCGGAACGCACGATCACAATATCACCCGCCGACACGTGTTCCAACGGAATCGTGATCTCCGAACCGTCCCGCTCGACCACCGCCGTTTTGGGTGCAAGATCCATCAGCGCCTGCAGAGCTTGCGTCGTCTTATTTTTTGAGCGCGTTTCAAGAAATTTTCCGAGCGTGATCAGCGTTAGGATCATCGCGGCGGATTCAAAATACAAGTCCTCGTGATAGCGCACCACCAGTTCCGTATCCCCCACGGCGATGCCGTGCGCCATACGGTACAGTGCGAATACGCCGTACACCAATGCCGCGGTCGAGCCGACGGCAACCAGCGTATCCATGTTGGGTGCACGACGGAAAAGCGACGGTACGCCTTTTTCGTAATATGCACGGTTGACGTACACGATCGGCAGGCACAGCAGCAACTGCGTCAGCGCGAACGCGACCGCGTTGGGATGCCCGCTCAAAAAAGCAGGCAACGGCAATCCCACCATGTGGCCCATGGAAAGGTACATCAGCGGAATCAAAAACGCAAAGGAGATCAGCAATCGCCGTTTCATTGCCGACAGTGTATCCGACGGCTGCTTGGTGTTTGCCGATTTCGGTGCCGCACCCATCGGTGCGGCACCGTAGCCCGCGGCTTTGACAGCGTCCATGATCTGAGCGTCGGTCACCCGAGCGGGATCGTACGACACCGTCATACTGTTCGTCATTAGGTTGACCTGCGTATCCTCCACACCGGCAAGTCGGCTTACCGCTCCGTGTACGTGGGACGAGCAGGCGGAACAGGTCATACCGGTGACGGAAAAGCGTTGTTTCATATACTCCGATCCTTTCAGTTAGTCATGGCTAATCGTCTGGCAAAAAGAGCGATGTCTTATCGCTCGATCAAACACACGGCGTGCGCCGCCATGCCTTCACCGCTGCCGGTAAAGCCGAGTCCTTCCTCGGTGGTGGCTTTGACGCTGACGGCATCTGTTGAAAGCCCGCAAGCATTTGCCAACTTTTCACGCATTTGTAAAATATAGGGTTTCAGTTTGGGGGCTTGTGCGAGTAGCGTGGCATCGATATTGCACAGCGTATAGCCCGCGTCGCGCACCGCCGCGGCTACCAGTGACAACAGTTTTAAGCTATCGGCGCCTTTGTACTGCGGGTCGGTATCCGGGAACATCCCGCCGATATCGCCCAGTGCCGCGGCACCGAGCAGAGCATCCGCGACGGCGTGTGCCAGCACGTCGGCATCCGAATGGCCGAGCAGCCCTTTTTCATACGGGATCTCTACACCGCCGAGAATGAGTGGGCGGTCCGCTACCAAGCGGTGTACGTCATATCCGTGACCGATGCGAAAATTCATCGTAACAGCTCCTCTGCAAACGGCACGTCTTCCGGTGTCGTTACTTTGATATTGGTATAGCTCCCCTCCACCAGTTTGACCGGCTGACCGATCGCTTCGATCAGTTGGCAGTCGTCGGTGACGTCGAGACCGTGTGCGGCAGCGTGCTCATAGGCGCGCTCGTACAACGATTTTTCGAAGATCTGCGGGGTTTGGATGTTCCACAGCGCGGTGCGATCAGGGGTTTCGATCACCACGTCATTCTCATCGGCGATCTTGACGGTGTCCTTAGTACGTACAGCAGCGGTTGCCGCGCCGTATTGCACCGCCCCTTGTATCACCCGCTCGATGATGACGGGAGTAACAAGCGGACGCGCACCATCGTGAATCGCCACGTATTCTGCGTGACACGCATCCACGCCGTTTCGTACCGATTGCTGACGGATATTGCCGCCGCACACGATGGCGGACAGTTTGGTAATACCGTAGGTTTCGGCGATTTCCCGTAAGCGGGCGTGATGTTCCTCTTGCGCAACCACCACGATCTCGCCGATTGCCGCACACTGTTCAAACGCCGCCAAGGTATGCGCGATCAACGGGCGGCCGTTCAAAGGGATAAATTGCTTGGGAGTACCCATGCGGGTGGAATTGCCTGCGGCGACGATCACCGCGGTTACCGACGGATTCATCTGGTCACACCTCTTTTACTTCCGTTACGGTAAGTGCGCCGTCCTTGACGCGAAACCGAACGTCCCACTTACCGTACGTCATGCCGTATACGCGCTCGTCGTCCTGCTGATACGAAGGACGAGGATCCTGCTCGAGCAGGGCAATAAGCGTTTTGCGCTTGTCTTCTTCAATGTGGCAAAGCAGCGTTTCGGGAAAATCTACCGCGACCGCATACTCCCGCACCGCATCCGAAAAGCCGCCGACCGCATCGGGATGCGAGTCGGTATACGCGATGTAGGGTTTAACGTCCCAAATGGGGGTGCCGTCCATGAGATCGGCGCCCTCTACCACCAGCACCGTGCCGTATTTCTCCGTTTCTTCCACACGAACCAATTTGACAGACGAAAGCCCGATGGCATTCGGGCGAAACGGCGAGCGTGTGGCAAACACGCCCATGCGGCGATTCCCGCCGAGACGCGGCGGACGCACGGTGGGACTGAACCCCTCCCGCACCGCTTCGGAAAACTGCCAAATGAGCCATAAATGCGAGTATTCTTCGATCCCGCGCAGGGCTTCTTTGTTGCGATACGGTTTTTCAAACACAATGGTAGACAGCACACCCGAAACGAGGACGCTTTGCCGCGGAATTCCGAATTTGCTGTGAAAATCGTTATGAATACGCGCGATACATTTCATGCCATCCTACTCCGAATCAAACTGTTTTTATCATAGCACAGCGGTCCTGAAAAGTCAACGAAACGACTGTTGCGACGATATTTTACAGATCCTTGTATTGACAGTGAATTCCGCCGCATGGTAATATTAGGGTATATTACGGGAATTTCAGGAGGGTGTTTTTATGCTTTCAATCATTTTCTGGGTGTTTTCCGCGCTCGTTTTGGCAGTATCGATGGGGCTTTGCATTTGGCTCGGTTATCGCCGCGGCGTGTTTAACAGTGCGATGCGGCTCGGCTTTTTCGTCGTCTCCGGTCTCGTGGCGTTTTTGGTTGCCAAACTGCTCGTAAAACCGATCGGTTTCGCTCTTTCGGACTTGCTCGTATCCCTGATCGGTGAGGATATTGCCGTACTGACAAGCATGACGTCTCTGCAAGGGCTCATCGTCAAGTTGGGCGGCGGTTTGCTGGCACCCCTCGTCTTTATGGTCCTATTCTTCGTGATCGATAAATTGACGTTTTTCGCTTACGTTCCGTTAAAGAAAAAGTTTGCGGACGACGAAACGTTACATGCCGTCCCGCACGACAAACTGTTCGGTGCGATTCTCGGCGGTGTGCTGGCGCTCGCCATCACGATCTCCTGTGTGTTGCCGGTCGGTGGGTATCCCACGCTTCTGGACGAAACCGTCGATCGGATCACCGCCTCCTCGCTCGCCGAGGAAATGGGCGATGAAATGGCGGAGTCCGTCGATGAAGCGGCGGATCTCACGATCGTCAAGGTGGATTACGCGCTGTCCGGTTGGTTGTTCCGCGGGCTCACCTCCGACGCGCGCTCGGTGATTGCAACGTCCTTCTCGTTGCTGGATTTAGTGGACAACCTCCGGAATGCGGAGAACGCCCAGTCGGTATCAGCCGCCTTGCAGGAGTTGCCGGATGAATCGTTCGAACTGCTCATCGCGGTCACGAAAGACATGGTGACACAGATCGTGCCGAGCGACGAATCGTATTCGGCGATCATCGACACGCTGCTGGAAGCATTGGATCGACTTCCCGATATGCGCTCGAAGCTTTCCTCCGAGAAGTATGTCAAAGAACTGGAAGCTATTGCCGGTCTTGCGTCGATGCTCTCCGATCCGTCTGCCTATACGGAGGAGGAGATCATCAAAGCCACCTTGTCTTCCTCGGTGTTGACCTCGGTTGTTTTAGAAAACCGTGACGAACTGAAAGAAGAACTCTCGGACGTTTCCTCCGAACTGACCGACAAAGAAAAGAAAGAGATCAAGAAGGCCGTGGGCGAGCACGCTGACGAGCTCGGCGTCGACGACGAAGTCGTGTCCTCCTTGCTTTCCATTCTCGGTATTTCGTAATTTTCCCTCGCGTTCCCTCAGAAAGGAAGTGGCGTCATGGTCAACAACTGTCCTGCCGAAGTGCTTGACCTGTTTGCCAAGAAAGGCATTGAAACTGCATCCATTCAAGCTGCAGCACACAGCGACCGCGATATAAGCGGTGCGCTGTGTG
>JAFSGO010000056.1 GCA_017440765.1 Clostridia bacterium | reverse complement strand
CACCAAGGCCGATAACCGCAATTCTTACCTTTTCCATTGTTTTCGCTCCTTTGCTTTTTTCTTTATCATACCGCTTGTTTCAAAGCAGCACAATGGAATTTTCTATCGCAAAAACTGTGTTTTTTTATCATCTTTACTTTTTTCTTTTGATATGTTACACTGATTTTGGGTGATACTTATGGGTAAATTTCTTTCATCACAAGATTCCCGTTTCTTTTTATCAGAGGGCGATCTGCATATCGTCAACCTCGGCTACAACGATTTTTCAAAGCCCGACCTAGCACCGATCCATTCTCCGCGCCTCCAAGGGTACTACACCCTGCATTACGTTCTCAGCGGAAAAGGAACGCTGGTATTCAGCGGCAACACCTATACCGTCGGTGCGGATTCCCTTTTCTTTCTGCCGCCGAACGAGCCCATTTTGTACTACCCTGACCCTGCCGATCCGTGGGAATACGTCTGGTTTGCCTTTAACGGATCAAGCGCCGCAGGGTATGGCGACCTAATGGGCTTTTCCGAGCAAGCGCCGGTCCTTACCGCTCCGTTTCCACAAGCCATCCGCTCGTGCCTGGAACGGTTGTTTTTGTCACTCGGCAGCACGGACGACTACTACCTGGTCCTATCGGCGTTTTATGAGGTCGTTCACCGTTGCCGCCAAGCCATACAACCGCGCAGTATGGAAAGCGCCAAGGAGATCGTCGATGCCAACTTTACCAGCAACAGCTTTTCCATCGAAAAGCTTTGCCAGACTCTATACATCAGTCACTCGCATTTGTGCCGGCAATTTAAAGCCGCCTACGGCGTATCGGTCAAGCAGTATCTCATCACCCGCCGCTTGGAGCATGCGAAACATCTGCTGAGAGACGGCAACCTCCCCGTCAAGACCGTCGCACTCTCCTGCGGGTTTAACGATGAACTGCATTTCATGAAAACCTTTAAAGCGGCAACCGGCATGACCGCCCTTTCTTATCGACTCAACTCAAAATAAACGAAAAAGCGCCCCGACTGATAGTCGGGGCGCTTTTTTTGTAACGAGTTACGCGGCTTTGCGTTTTTGGATCGCACGGATCGCGAGGATCGCGGCGAACAACAGCACCAAGCAGATGGGCAGTACCACCCACGCACTCTGTACGAAACCGCACAGCACGTAGCCGATAAACGATACACCGGCAACGAGAAGCGCATACGGCAGCTGTGTCGACACGTGTGCAATATGGTTGCACTGTGCACCCGCAGACGCCATGATGGTGGTATCCGAAATCGGCGAGCAGTGGTCACCGCACACCGCACCGGCCATACACGCCGAGATCGCGATAACGGTGATCACACCGGACTCAGCACCAAACACGCTGAGCACGATCGGGATAAGGATACCAAACGTACCCCACGAGGTACCGGTCGCAAAAGACAGCCCCACCGCGATCAGGAAGATGATAGCGGGCAGGAACAACGCAAACGAGCCGGCAGAACTTTCCACGATCTGGGAAATAAAGATCTTAGCACCCAAACTGTCGGTCATGGCCTTCAGCGTCCACGCGCAGGTCAGGATCATAATAGCCGGTACCATCAGCTTAAAGCCCTCCGGCACGCATGCCATACAGTTTTTAAACGAGATTACACCGCGCAGCGAGAAATAGATCACCGCAAACAGCAGCGCAACCACCGAACCGTACGCCAAACCAACCGACGCATCACAGTTAGAGAACGCCGTAATAAAGTTTTGATATCCTTCCGAATCAGCGGTAAAGAATCCGCCGGAGTAGATCATACCGACGATGCAGGAAGCGACCAAGAACAGGATCGGCACGACCAGATCCCACACACGCCCTTTGGGATTACCCTGCATATTCTCAACGGCCTCTTCCACCTCAACGGTAAAGATGTCGCCGTTTTTCGCATTATCCTCATGCTTCTTCATCGGACCAAACTCGGTCTGTGTCACCGCAAGGAAGATCATCATCGCGATGGTAAGTAACGCATAGAAGTTGTACGGAATTGCACTGATAAACAGCGCCATACCGTTCGCAGCGCCGCTGCCCGCCGCAAAGCCGGACACCGCCGCCGCCCACGAAGAAATCGGAGCGATAATGCAAATCGGTGCCGCCGTCGCGTCGATGAGATACGACAGCTTCGCACGGGAGATCTTCTGCGCATCCGTCACGGGGCGCATAACCGAACCCACCGTCAAGCAGTTAAAATAGTCATCCACGAAGATCAGAACACCAAGAGCAATAGTCGCCAGCTGCGCGCCGATACGGCTCTTGATATGCTTCGTCGCCCAACGGCCGAACGCCGCCGAGCCGCCCGCCTTGTTCATCATGGCAACGAGAGCGCCCAGCATCACCAAGAACAGCAGAATGCCAACGTTGTAGCTGTCAGCCAAGCTCGCCACAAAACCGTCGCTGATCACGTGAACGACCGTACCCTCAAAGTTAAAGCCGGAATAGATCAGGCCTCCTGCCAAAATACCAACAAACAGCGAGGAATACACCTCTTTGGTAATGAGCGCCAACACAATGGCGATCACGGGCGGCAACAGCGCCCAAATGGTAGCGTACTGGCTAACCGATTCACGCACGGTGGCAAGTGCTTTCTCCAAATGCGTATCAAAATCAGGATCCGCATTCAGGTTGTCCGCATAGCCGTCCACGTACGCCTGTGCCGATTCGCCGTCCGACAGATCGTACTCCACGTCGTCCAACGTGAACACCACGTCGCTCGAAGGCGTCGCGCCGACTGTCGTCGTGTCGCCGTCTGCCGAAACCGTCAGCGCAAAGGTCGTTACCAAAAACACGACCAAGCACATGATGGAAACCGTCAGCCAGCGGGGTCTTCTGGTTCTTTTCATAAATATGTCCCTCCTACAAAAAATAAATCGCGATCGCACCTTATGGAACGATCACGACAAACAGACGATTTGATCGATAGCGCTCCACGGTTGTGACAGTTGACAACATATTTTGCAGCCAACCAGCGTCGGTACGGCAGGGCCCGCTCCCGAAACTTCGGCAAAACACCCTTTCGCGCGCTCGCACCTGTGAGTTGTTCGCGCTACTGATGTGTTTCGCACCTCTATCTACGATTTATGTTTTGACTATATCATATCTGCCGACACTTGTCAACAAAAAAGGCCCCCTTGTGTAAAGGGGGCCGGCATTTGCGAAGCAAATGACTGGGGGATTGTCAAAACAATCGCTCTTATTTATCGTACTTTTTCACGATCTCGCACAACTCGTCCATCTTCGCTTGGATGTCTGCCGCCAACTTAAACTGGGTGTGGCAACGGTGGAGATTCTGCTCGGGATAATGAATTTTGAAATAGGTATCGCCTTCCAGATAGTCGGTAAGGAAACGAATACCGCATTCCAGCGTCATCAAATAGCCCGAGAACGGCAGCAATTCTTTTTCTTTTGCCGTCAAGCTCTCGCCGCAGGCCTCCAAGAAGCCCTTGGTGTATTCTTCAAACAACGAAACGTCGCAATAAACTTTGGAAAGATCGGTCTCGTCCTCCGCCGCGGGATTGGTACCGAAACGGATGCTGTCACCGAAATCGTACAGTGCCGAGCCGGGCATTACGGTATCCAGATCGATCACCGCCATGGGCTTGCCGGTCTCGTCGTCAAGCAGCACGTTGTTAAGCTTCGTATCGTTGTGCGTCACGCGCAGCGGCAACTCACCGCTCGCCAGCAGAGAAACGACCAACTCGGTATCCGCTTTGCGCTCGCGCACGAACGCGATCTCCTCTTTCAGCGACGCGGCACGTCCCATCTTATCCGCCGCCACCGCCGCTTCAAAATTCTTATAGCGGTTCACGGTGTTGTGGAAATTCGGGATCGCCTCGCTTAAGGTCTCGGCAGGGAAGTCCGCCAAACGGCGCTGGAACTGACCAAACGCCACGGCGGAATAATAGAAATGGATCGGATTTTCCACCGTCTGCAACGACAAGGTGCGCTCTACGAACACGTACATCCGATAATAGTTGCCTTCGTGCTTCAAATACGCTTTGCCGTCCTTGGCCGGGATGATCTGCAAGCACTCGCGCTCGGGATCGCCGCCCGCCGCCACCACCTTCTCACGGATGGTCTCGGTCACGCGCTGAATGTTGCTCATGAGTCCCCGAACGTCCGGAAACACGTTGTGATTGATGCGTTGCAGAATATACCGCTTGTCAGCCGCCTGCACGCAGTAGGTATCGTTAATATGTCCGCAACCGTACGGCTCAGCCGTCAGCGGCTCGCGGTCCAGTGCAAATTGTTTTGCAATCTCTACCATGTTCATGTTTGTATGCTCCTTACATATCGGCAGGATAAATGCCTTTTTCGGTCATATCCGCAATCGCGTTTTGAACGTCGATCTTATCTTCCGCATAGGTCATGCCGTACCAACGGTCGGGGGTGCGCAACACCGTGGTCGTCGCCTCGCCGTCCGCCATCATATCGTTGACCGCAAACGGCAGGAAGAACTCCGCTTTTGCGGGATTGGCTTTCGCCGTCGTATCCAAAAACGCCTTAAAACGCTCATCCAGATGATCCAGCATCGCGGCGGGGAACGCCCACGCGTTCATCGAAACGGCACAACCGGCGGGCAACACTTCCCATGTCTTGCCGTCGTCTTCACTAAACTGTGCTTTGCCGTCCACCATCTCAATGTGGGTACGCTCCACTAAACCGCACAGCTTGCCGTTCTCGTCCACCGAGCAAATACCGCGGGACACGTAACCGTTTTCGGTCAGTGTGTTCTCCAAAATATACGCCGACATAGCAAACGACATCGGTCCCTCCGGTTGCGGCTTGGACAAGAAATCCGCCAACAGCTGATAACTTTCACGGCCGTAAAAATCGTCTGCGTTAATGACCATGAACGGCTCGTTCACCACGCCGCGGCAGCACAGAATCGCATGCGCGGTTCCCCACGGCTTGGTGCGACCGTCCGGAACGGTGTAACCCTCGGGCAAGCGATCCAGCTCTTGGTACACGTATTCCACCGGGATCTTCTCGGCAATACGGTCACCGAGCAGTTCCTTAAACTCCTTTTCGATTGCGTGCTTGATAACGAACACGATCTTGCCGAATCCGGCCTGGATCGCATCATAAATCGAGTAATCGATCAGTAATTGACCGTTCGGACCAACGGGCGTCAACTGTTTGAGCCCACCAAAGCGGCTGCCCATGCCGGCAGCCATAATTACGAGAGTCGGTTTCATGTTAAGATCCTCTTTTCCTTATAATACTCCTCTATCGTACTCCGCCTGTCCGTTTCGCGCAATAGCCGTTTTGGCAAAAATCGTGTATTTTTCGCCACAACCGCATGTTATCGTTGAAAAATACAGAGGAGTACGCTATACTGTACTTATACTATACTGGGAGGAACCAAAAATGTCAATATTGATTACCGGCGGCTGCGGCTATATCGGCAGCCACACCTGCATCGAACTGCTCTCATCCGGTCACGATATCGTAGTGCTGGATAACTTTTACAACTCGGATATTGAGGCGCTGAATCGCGTCAAAGAACTCTCCGGCAAGGATTTCCCGTTCTACGAGTGCGACATTCGCGACGCCGAAGGCCTCCGCCGCATTTTCAGCGCACATAAGATCGACGTTGTCATTCATTTCGCAGGGCTCAAAGCGGTCGGCGAATCGGTCGAAAAACCGCTCGAGTATTTCGATAACAACGTCAACGGTACGCTCGTGCTTTGCAGTGTCATGCGCGAGTTTGGCTGCAAACGCATGGTGTTCAGCTCGTCTGCCACCGTATACGGCATGAACAACCCCTCCCCGCTCAATGAAACGATGGAGGTCGGTGCCGTCACCAATCCGTACGGCCGCACCAAGTTTATGATCGAATGCATCCTGCAAGATCTCTGCGTTTCCGATCCCGAGTGGTCTGTCGTCCTGCTTCGGTATTTCAACCCCATCGGCGCGCACAAGAGCGGCCGCATCGGTGAAGATCCCAGCGGCATCCCGAACAACCTCATGCCGTACGTCACGCAAGTTGCCGTCGGCAAGCGCGAGAAGCTGTCCGTCTTCGGTAACGATTACGATACACCCGACGGCACGGGTGTGCGCGACTATATCCACGTCGTCGACCTTGCCCGCGGCCACGTCTGCGCTGTCAATTACGCGCTGAAGACCACCGGCATCGAGGCGGTCAACCTCGGCACCGGCACCGGTTACAGCGTTTTGGACCTTGTTAAAACCTTTGAAAAGGTCAACAACGTTCCCGTCCCCTACGCGATCGTCGATCGCCGCCCCGGCGATATCGGCACCTGCTATTCCAACCCCGCCAAAGCCAAGGTGCTGCTCGGTTGGGAAGCGGAATTCGGTCTGGAAGACATGTGCCGCGACGCCTGGCGCTGGCAATCCCAAAACCCGAAAGGATATAAAGCTTAAAGTTATGTACCCTGCCCCCTTGTGTAAAGGGGGCAGTTTTTTTGCTCGCAAAAAAACTTTGGATTGTCTAATTCCCCAGCACAATCCTAATGCCCCCGCACCCGCCTCCCTTGTGTAAAGCAGCCGCTTTGCGAGGAGACGGAGGAATTGTCACTATGAAAGCACCCCCCTCCTGCCACATCTCTCGCCTCCCCTTGTCAGGGGAGGTGTCAGCGAAGCTGACGGAGGGGTAGTCTTTATCCGTCGCTCCCGCGCGACACCGACCTGCCTCCCTTGTAAAGGGAGGGGGACCGCCGCAGGCGGTGGAGGGATTTTCTTACCTTTTCCCTCTTACCTCTTACTTCAAAAAAAGACCTCGTCTGGAAAGACGAGGTCTTTTTGATTATTGTGACTTATTTCACGAGCTCGATGATGGCCATTTCAGCAGCGTCACCGCGGCGGGCGCCGATCTTGATGATGCGGGTGTAACCGCCGTTGCGACCCTCATAGGAAGGCGCGATCTCATCAAACAATTTCTTGCAAACGCTCTCTTTCGTCACAAAAGAGAACACCAGTCGCTTGTTAGCCAGAGTCGGCTGTTTTGCGATCGTGATCATTTTTTCTGCCATGGCGCGAACT
>JAFSGO010000055.1 GCA_017440765.1 Clostridia bacterium | reverse complement strand
GTATCGCTTGAAATTTCCAACTATTCCCTATTGCCTGTTTCGCAAATAACAGTGTTTGCCAATTACAAAAACACGTTCTTTAAACATTACGACGTCGGTGAGTTTCAGTTCTTTGCGCCGCCGCTTTCGAAAAACCGCTATGAAATCGAGATCCGATCGCGCCACGCGGGGAAAATTGACGTTTTCTTTAAGAAAGCGCGAGTTTTCGATTATTTCGGTGTGTTTTCTCTTCCGATAAGAATGAAAAAGCACGTGTCTGTCTCGTTTTTGCCGCGGGTACATTCTATTGAGCCGACCTTACGCAAGAACACCTATACCGCCAGCGAGACCAACTTGTATTCCCAACACAAGCCGGGTGATGATCCGGCAGAGGTCTTTGCCATCCGCGAGTACGTTGATGGCGATAAGCTTAGCCGCGTTCATTGGAAATTAACCTCAAAGCAAGATAAATATATGGTCAAGGATTACAGTTTGCCGATAAACGAAGCGGTGCTCATTTTGCCCGAGCTTGTTTTTGATGAAGGGAACGAAACCAATCTTGACCTCATTGACTCGGTTTTAGAAATTGCCTTTTCCCTGTCGCACACCTTGATCGAGCGCAAAACCTTGCACGCGATCGGTTATTACAACGCCGAAGTGGACAAGGTTTGTGTGCAAAAGATAGGCGATCTTGACGATCTTTATTCCGTGTTCGGGGAGATTTTCAATACGTCAACGTACTACAGCAACCCCGTTTTAGCAAATATGGATCCCGAATTGCAGCAGAACATGTCGCACGTTGTCTATATTTCCGCTAACGTGACGGAGGATCGGTGCAATGCGTTGTCAGCAGGCAAAAGCGAGGCGCTGCTCCACACGGTTATTAACGTCGTGGGCGAGGGTGCGCTTGATGCTGATGTTGGCGGCGAAGAGATTAACTGGATATCTGTGAAAAAAAGCGGTATTGCTTCGTCCCTTAACGAGGCGGTTTTATAGGAGTTATCATGAAAAACAAACGCAATCTTTCCGCCAACAACGGGGTGTCACTCTCCTATCGGGTTGACGTTAATGAACGGATCAAAATCCCGTTTTTTAACGAGATCTTGCTTACCCTGCTTGCCATAATGGCTTCCGTTGGCGCGATTATGACCTTTGCGACCATTTTGGACTTTACGGTTACGCCGAGCATTGTTATAGCGTTTATTGCGGCGTTTTCGGTCGCGTATACGGTTATATACAAACTTGTCAAAAAGTGCCGTGCGCTGGTGATTGTGGGCGCGGTGGTTTTGGCGGGTCTTATAACGCTTTTGTTCTTTAAGGACGTTTCAAAAGGCGTAGTGATTATGTTTGACCAGTCGAGGGCCACTATCCACAAGTTTATGTTCTGGGATGAGGTCAAACCGACCTACAGGTGGCGAGATGAGTTCGTGTATCTCACCAATACGGTGACTGTCCTCTTGTCCCTGGTGCTTTGCTCGGCCATCAGTTATTTTACGGTGGTAAAGCAAAGCTTTATTGCCGTTTTTCTCTTAACGTTTCCGTTCTTTGAGGTCGGTGCCGCGTTTGGTGCTGTCCCCCACTACCTGTATTTTTCGCTTATGCTGGCATCTTGGGCTTCCATGCTTACCGTTTCCAGGGCGGCCAACGCGAAAATCAAGATGCGTCGTTCCAACGGCGAAAAGCAAAAGGCAAGGATCGGCGGAAACCGGCAGCGGTTCGCGGGGGTGGCGATTGTCGTTGCTGTTCTGGTCTTCTTTCTCTTTAGCGGGATAACGGCGTATCTCAATGCGGTTGGATTCAGCCGCACCGAGAACATCGATAAATTGCGGCACGATACCAAGTATGCGTTTTCGGATCTTATGGACTATATCACCGGTAAAGACCACGACGGAAGTCTTAAAGAGGGCAAGCTTTACGAGGTTGACGATCGCGTTGTCAAAAACAGGCACTATATTACCATGGAGACTACCATCAGTTCCACAAAGGAGCCGATAAAGTTAAAGGGATATACGGCTACCATCTATAAAAACAATAGTTGGAATCAGACGGATGCGTACGAAAAGTACCAAACCATGTTTGATGAGTTTGCGAAGTCCGCTTATATGATGGGCGATGCTACGGGTCGATTGATTACCAGCAACCCCAAGTTTTCGGGCGACTTTTTTACGGATATCACGCTCAGCAATTTCCGGCGCAAAAAGCCGTATGCGTATGCGACGTATTTTGCGAGTTTCACGGGTGATTATACTTCGGTCTACGATAATTACGCTGTTCCGCCTGACAACGATCGGTATACCTACCCTGCGTATCTTTGGGAAGATTATCTTTATATGGTGGCCGATTCGGTCGTGTATAAGACAGAGGATTATCAAGCGGCCTATGCCAAATACAAGGACTTTGTCAACGAGGAGTATATTAAGTCGGAAGTGGCCGAATCGGTGCGTGCGTTGGCGATGAGCTTTGAAGCATCGGATAAATTTGAGTATATCAACGCCATACGTCCGTTTCTCCAGCAAAATATGGAGCACACTTGGGAGTCCGGAAAGTGCCCAAAAGACGCTGATTTTGTAGAAAATTTCCTTTTTAATACCAAGGCCGGTTACAGCACACATTTTGCAACCGCCGCCGCGGTGCTGTTGCAGGCGCGAGGATATCCTGCGCGCTACGTTGAGGGCTACTACATCCCTACCGAGGTGTTTAACAAAACGGAGTCAGATCGTGTAGAAGAGTATAAGACGATCGATATCACCGACATGTATGCGCACGCTTGGGTGGAAGTTTTTGATGACGTATACGGTTGGATTCCGGTGGAAGTGACGCCCGGGTATTGGAGCGGAGACATTACCGCGCCTCGGCCGCCTCAACCTGAGAAGCCCGAAGAAGAAACGCCGGAAGCTCCCGATGGCGAACTGCCGATGGGTTCTGAAATAGTCGAAGAAGACGTTGAGGATGAGATCGCGGAGGAACAGTTTAAGCCGAAATCAATGGCTTGGCTGTGGTGGGTCGTGCCGATTGCGGTAGCCGCGGCCGTTGTGGCCTTTTGCGTGTATCGCCTTGTCGTTGCGGTGTCAAAAAGACGGGTTTACGCTTCGCGCGACATTGACAAAAAACTGAAGTTTGCGCACAAGTGGCTGGTGTCGCTGGCGACATATCAGAAAATCCCTGTTGGCAATGTCTACGATCACATGGAGTTTGCCAAACGCGTGGGCGGTGCGGGTCGCTATATTACGACGGAGACGGTCGAACGCATTTTAAACGTGCTCCTGAAACACGCTTACTCCCGCACCCCTGCTACGTTAGAGGAAGCAAACGAGGTGTTAAGCGGGTTGCGCGACTACTCGCGCGCAATCTACGCGAGTTTGTCAAAACCCAAAAAGTGGGCGTACAGACACTTGCGGAATCTGTATTAAAAAGCGAGTGACAGTAATCCCCTGTCTCCTTTTTTAAATGTGAGCCGTTCGCGAAGCGCGGGCGGCTCTTCTCTTTTTAAAAAAGAACAAATGTTCGTTGTTTCACGTGAAACGTGGGGGGTGCGCTGTTTTTTAAGACTGCTCTCCCCTGTGTTTCACGTGAAACAACGAGGAGAGACGCGGTAAAAGGTCGGAAAGCAGTGTTTCACATGAAACATTTTGAAATTTCGGGCAAAAATCTGCAAATTTCTCTTTTATATCGGCAAAAAGTGTGATAGTATAATGTTACGCAAACAAAAGAGGTGAGTTGCATGGGCAAGATTGTGGCGGTCGTCAATCAAAAAGGCGGCGTTGGAAAAACGACCACGACGGTTAACTTAACATCAGCGGTTGGCGCACTCGGCAAGCGGTGCTTGTTGGTGGACTTGGATCCGCAGGGTAATGCGACCAGTGGTGTTGGAGTTGATAAACGTCAAGAGATGGTGTCAACGTACGAGTTGCTGATCGGACAAGCTGAGCCGCAGTCGGCGGTGCGTAAAACGCCGTATCAAAACGTAGACGTGTTACCGTCAAGCATGCAGCTTGCGGGCGCGGAGATCGAAATGGTGGAGATCAGTCGCCGCGAAAATCGTTTGAAAGCGGTGCTGGCGGAGTTGCGCGAGCAGTACGATTACATCTTTATTGATTGTCCGCCATCGCTCGGGCTGTTGACACTGAACGCGTTGTGCGCTGCTGATACGTTGCTGGTGCCGATCCAATGCGAATATTACGCGTTGGAGGGATTGTCGCAGCTGATGGCGACAGTGCGGCAGGTAAAACGCTTGTATAACCCCATGTTGGATTTAGAGGGCGTGCTGCTGACGATGTATGACGGACGGTTGAACCTGACACAGCAGGTGGTTGCCGAAGTGAAGAGGTTTTTCCCGCGAAAAGTGTTTGCGACACCGATCCCGCGCAGTGTGCGGCTGTCGGAAGCGCCCAGCTTCGGGAAACCAATTAACTATTACGATAAGAATTCCAAAGGTGCAAAAGCGTATGACGCGTTGGCACAGGAATTCATTATGAAACGATAGGAGGGGGACCATGGCAAGTAAAATCGGAGGACTTGGTAAGGGTTTAGATGCCTTATTTGCTGAAAATGCGGTAGAGGAGCAGGGGAAAACCGTGACGCTGCGCCTTACGGACATTGAGCCGAACCGCGCACAGCCGCGGAAGCAGTTTGATGAAGCGGCGCTCGGCGATTTGGCGGCGTCCATTTCGCAACACGGCGTGTTGCAACCGCTGTTGGTCCGGCCGCTTCCGAACGGGCGGTATTCATTGGTGGCAGGTGAGCGTCGTTGGCGCGCTTCGCGCATGGCAGGGCTTACGGAAGTGCCGGTAGTGATTCGGGAAATGACCGATCAAGCGGCGGCAGAGCTTGCGCTGATCGAAAATCTGCAGCGCGAGGACTTAAATCCGATGGAAGAAGCGATCGGTTATCGTACGCTGATGGATTCCTATGGGATGACGCAGGAAGAAGCGGCGCAGGCGGTCAATAAATCGCGTCCCGCGGTCGCCAATGCCTTGCGGTTGTTAAATTTACCCGATGAACTGGCCGCGATGGTGCATAACGGCACCTTATCTGCCGGTCATGCGCGCACGTTGCTCAGTTTTGAGAGCAAAGAGGAACAGCTGGCGGCGGCAAAAGCAGCCGTGGAGCAGGACTTGTCGGTGCGGGCACTGGAAAAGATGGCAAAAGCGGCGCGCGCAAAACCGGTTGCTGAGCGCAAAACGCCGTTACGTGACAGTTTTTACAGCGAAGCAGAGCTTTTGTTGTCGGAAAAACTGAGCAGACGGGTCCGCGTGCTGGCAAAAGGCGAGGGCGGCACTTTACAGTTGGAGTTTTACGGGAAAGACGATTTAACGGAGATTGCAAACCGTTTAGTACCGCAGGAATAGGAAAGAGGTAGTTATAATGATCGATATTAAATTAGTACGCAGCAATCCGGATTATGTGAAGGCGGCTGTTCGCAAACGCGAAATGGATCTGGATGCCGTTATTGATGAGATCTTGCAGATCGATGCCGAGCGCCGCGAGTTGTCCGGCAAGACCGACGCACTGAAAGCACAGCAGAACGCGGCTTCCAAGCAGATCCCGCAGATCAAGAAAGAGGGCGGCGACGTTTCCAAGATCATGGCGGAAATGAAAGAGCTGTCCACGCAGATCAAGGAAGCAGACGTGAAGATCGGCGAGTTGGAAAACAAGCAAAAAGAGCTGATCTATGCGATTCCGAACCTGCCGGACGAGGATCTGGCCGCCGGCGGCAAGGAAAACAACGCGGTT
>JAFSGO010000054.1 GCA_017440765.1 Clostridia bacterium | reverse complement strand
TGCTCCACGTGCGCAAAAGAGAAAAACAAAAATATTCGGAAGCATGCCGTCCGATCCTGGGCAAACATACCGACGGTGTTTTGGGCAGAATTATTGATTTGCTGGCGGTATTTGCATTGCTTGCCGGAACAGCAACCACCTTCACCCTGGCAACGCCGCTGATGGCACGTATTATCAATGAGCTTTTTGGTGTTCAGCTGAATACGACAATCGTTACGATCGTTATTTTGTTGATAACCTGTGTAGTCTATACGTATTCGTTGCTGAAAGGGTTTAAGGGAATCAAGTTCCTTGCCAACAGTTGTGTATGGCTGTTTTTCGGACTGCTTGCCTTTGTGCTTCTGTTCAGCGGCGAGACGAAGTACATTATTGAAACAGGGCTTTCTTCCCTGGGAACGATGGTTCAAAATTTCTTTGAGCTTTCCACGTATACCGATCCGGGACGCACCACATCTTTCCCTCAGAACTGGACCATTTTCTACTGGGCTTACTGGATGGTATGGTGTGTTGCAGCGCCCTTCTTTATCGGAAGCATTTCCAAAGGAAGAACGATCCGACAGACGATTCTGGGCGGTTACGCTTTTGGCGTTGGATCCACCATTTTAAGCTTTATTATTCTTGGCAACTATTCTCTCGGCAAGCAGGTTTCGGGAGCTGTAGATTTTATTGCCATCTATAATGAAACCGGGGATTTGTACGAAATCATTGTCCGGATCATCAACACCTTACCGGTTGCGCCTTTGGTGTTGGCGGTTGTTTTGATCACGATGATGCTGTTCTATGCCACGTCTTTTGATTCGATCGCTCTGATCGCTTCCTGCTACAGTTATAAAAAATTAGGACAGAATGAATCACCCTCTAAATGGATTCAATTTATGTGGTGCGTATTGCTCATTGTATTGCCGATCGCTTTGATTTTCTCGGAAAGCTCCATGAGCAACCTGCAGTCGGTTAGTATTATTGCCGCCTTCCCGATTGGCATTGTTATGATTCTGATCGTGGCAAGCTTTATTAAGGATGCCAAAAAGCATCTGGCTGAAAAAGAATCCGCCAAAGCGGTTCCCGCTATCACAAAAGAGGTCTCGGAAGACTAATTGTTGACATTCAAACGCATACTATAAAAACAATCCTCCCGCTTTACAACATGTCGCAGAGCGGGAGGTTTTCATTGGCTTCCCTTGACAACGGACGCGCCGTGCGATTATAATTCTTACTGTAAGGTGGAGCAAGGGCTCGGTTTGCCGTCTCCGTTATCGTCACGTTGAAGGAGAAAGGTATGAAGGATAGTTTGGATATTTTTGATAAAATCATGTCGTTGCCCGGTATAAGGGTGCTTTTCCCCTTTTATAAAAAGCACAAGCAGGTATTGCTGTATCTGTTTTTCGGCGCGGTCACAACGGTCGTCAGCATCGGCGTTTTTTCCCTTCTGAACGTTGTGCTCGGGGTGAACGAGCACATTGCCAATCTTACCTCCTGGGTTCTTGCCGTTCTGGTTGCCTTTTTAACCAACCGAACGATGGTGTTCGAGGCCGAAACAGCTTCCGCGGGCGAGTTTTTTGCCCAGATGATCAAGTTTTATGCCGGCAGAGTCGCTACCCTTTTGGTGGAAGAACTCATTATTTTCGTGTTTATCACAACGCTAAAATTCGATAGCTTTACCGTGAAGCTGTCGGCGCAGATCGTTATTCTCATACTTAATTACGTGATAAGCAAGCTGTTCGTGTTCAAGAATAACGGGGCGAAAGAGAAATAAGGCGTAATTGCCGCTATAAAAAAGCGAGGTGAAGTTTCACCTCGCTTTTTTGTTGGGGAATTTACTTTGTAAGGTCCGGAGGCAGAGTGGCCACTTCCGGATAAAACACCCAGTTGTTTTTGTCGCTGACATCTCCGGATACGGATGCCCACTCAGACGCCTTAAATTGATAGCCGTTGTTCTTGCTCGTGTCCCATTCGTTGGAGAGAATGACGTAATGTTTGTCTTCTGTTCCGGTAGAATCGGTAATGGGGTTACCGGTAAAGGGATTGACGGGGTTTTCCACAATTCCCGCTACCGAGAGGGCGGGCACGTCGGCGTTTGTCATGAAGACGTCCGACGTGGTGAAACCCGTGGCATGAAAATCCTTGACAAGGAGCAAGGGCTGATAGAATTCAGTGACGTGCATGAGCTTTTCATCGTCATCAAACAGATGGAGATCCCGACCGTGGTCGGATACCACAATGATACGGGTGTTGTCATACACACCGTTTTCCCGCAAATAGTCAAACCAACTTCCCAACTGCATCAGCGATGCCATGTTCGCATGGTAATGGGCAATCTTATATTCTTCATCCAACAACAGACTGTTTCCGCCGGCGGTAATGGTCTTGCCTTCGGCGGGATAATAGGCGCTGTTGTCTACCGTGGAGGAGGGCTGGAAAGAGGGCTCCTGCAATACGACCGCCTCGTGGGTGGCGTTGGAACGTAAGAACGTGTACGTCCCTTTGTTTTCGTCCGTCACGCCGGTCATGGCGGACAGATTTTTTAGAACGTTGTAGGCGTTCATAAAGCTTGGATGAACGGCCGACGTATCCATGTCGCTGCTCCCGGAGGCGATTGCGCGGTATGCGCCGTCATCGTATACGACGGATTGCAGAGAAACGGGCAGGGTCTTCATAAGACTGAACAGGAAGAAATTCCGTTTTCTTGCGGCAATGGTGTTCTGCTGCTTTTGGGTATCGTTGTATCTGCCCTCGGCAAGATAGGCGTTGACACCGGGCATGTCCTCGTAAATGCTCAGATCCGGGATCCAACGATAGCCGGCATACGAGGGGTCGATCAAGGAAACGTTATAGCCCGCCTGCGTGAACAGGGACGGAACGACCTTCAGGGCCTCGTTATGCTTATTGACAAGCCACTCGGTGTCTCTCAAATTGAGGTTTACCGGTGTGTAATCGTAGCCACCGTACAGTGAGGGGGTGGCGAAGTTGGTAAAGCCACCGTAGGACAAGGTGTTTTCATAATAGGTGAAGCCGTCAAACTGCTTGAGCAGATCGGGGTTTTCCTCCATAAGGTAGGGGATAAAGGGCCCGATTGCACGGTCCAGCATGATCACTACTACGTTTTCCCCTTCCTTGCTCAGAGGGATGGAGGGAATTTCGCTTCCGGCGCCTTCCAACTGCACCTTGGTCTGTGTCGTCTCGCTTACGGTTTTGGTGATGTTTACCGTGCCCATGCAGGTAAGGGCAATGGCACCGATTAATAGCACGGCGGAAAGCTTTTTGGAGAATTTCTTTATCAGCAGGTACAGCACGACGGACAGTGCTGCGATCACAGCGATATTGATCAGTTGTTCCTGTGAGGAGAAGGCAAAACCGTCGGCATACGTCAGGTCGGGGGACAGAACGCCCAGCTTTGTGCCGAAGAACATATAGTTAACCAGCATAACGCCGCTGAGGATCCATACCAGCCGCTCAAAGATCACCTTGCCCTTGGGGTTTGCCAGCCAGTAAAATACGCCCAGCCAAACCAGAAACGTGCCGGCAGAAATGCACAAGGTTTGTACGATGTACCAGATGGGCTCGTAGAAACAGTAAGTGTAGATGTATTCCTGCACCGAGGCGGAAATATAGGTGCCGGGGATCAGCAGTCCTACCAACACCGTCAGGAACAGCCCGCCGAAAATAAACAGAGTCTTGTTGGGTCGGATCTCCTCGGCTTCCTTTCGGGGGAAAGGAAGTTTTTTCAGCAGGGGCAGGATCCAGGGCAGCTCGGACACAACGCCCAAAAGAATCATAAAAGCGGAACGCCAGAAGCCCTCCATGGCGATGCCGATGGCCACAGAGACCACGCCGAAAACGGCAAGGAAGATCTGCAGAATGCGTTTGGAGTTTTTGATCTTGTAGAAAAGGGTCTTGATCAAAGAAAACAGGTTGTTCAGCGTCCAGTAGAAAACAAGGGCGGCAGGGGAGTTGTACAGGAAAACAAGGAAGAAAGCCGCCATGCCGTAAAGCTGGATCTTGGTTTTCAGCGGAAAGCCTTTCAGATACAGGGAACTGGAGATCACGTTGACCAACGTCATGATAATGGGCAGCAGATTGATGGTGATGCCGCCGATAACGATCAGTCCGTCCGGTGCGCTCAGATCAGCGATGGGGCCAAAAGACGTGCCGGAAAAGGCGCTTACGCCGGAAAGGAACTGATACGCTGCCATAAAGAAAGGAATCTCCAGCAGCAGGGAGATGGAGCCGCTGAGCACGGACAGCGGGTTGTAGTTGTTTTGCCGATAGTACGTTTGCAGGATCATCATGCGCTCGTCGCCGGAAAAGGTCTTTTTGATGTGGGTTACCACATCCTTGAGCTTGTTTTCCGTGTCACGGGCTTCGATCTGAATAGCGTCTGCTCGGCGATAAAGGGGCAGGACCAAAACGTTCATTGCCAAGCTCAGCACGATGATGGATAGACCGGGATTGCCGATCACCGTGAGGGCGACGGAGAAAATGACTTCAAAGATCAGTTTCAG
>JAFSGO010000053.1 GCA_017440765.1 Clostridia bacterium | reverse complement strand
GCCATATCGTCCAAAATATCCGCGGCAGGCCGCTCGGCTTTCGTTTTGCATTTCGCGGAGGCGAGAATACGATACTCTTTATCCACCACACCGGCAACGATGTTGGTACCGCCCAGATCAATACCGATTGTTACCATCATGAACTCTCCTTACCAAACAATACCTTTCTCCTCAAAAAACGCTTCCAATGATTCACGGCTGTTGTTGACGATCAGCTCCGACGGGAACTTGATCTCGTCAAGCAACGCGATCGCGTTTTCAAATTGCCCAACGTGCGCGTGAAAGTGCGCGTCGGAATTCACCGCAATGCGCACACCGTGCTGCTTGCACAGCGTAGCAATACGCTTGCAATTCTCATACGAATCCCGACGAACGCGGAAACTCCCCTCGTTGATCTCAACCACTTTGCCGTGCTGTCCGAACAACGGAATGACCGCTTCATAGTCGAAGGCATAGCACGGTGTGCCGGAATGACCGATAATATCAATATCCAAATCGGCGGCAACCGCCGTCCACGCTTTGGTGATCTCTTCCACGCTGCCCTGCGGCATGGAACTTTCGTGCATCGACGCGATCACCAGTTCCATCTGCGCGCGCAGCTTTGGCGAGGCATCAATGGTGCCGTCAAAATCGATCACGTTGGCTTCCATACCGCGCAACACGCGAACGCCCTCAATGATCGGCGGCAGACATTTCATATTGGTAAAATGCCAGTGATGTCCGCTGTCCGGTGTCGCCTCGGCGTGATCGGTGCACGCCACCGCCAGCATCCCGCACTTGGCACCGGCTGCGGCGTTTTCCGTGATCGTGCTGTATGCGTGCGGTGAAAACACCGTGTGTGTGTGAAAATCCGCGATCGGATGAATGTGAGTCATGGTTGGTTCCCTTCTTTTAGAATGCCGTATACTCGCTGCGATTTACCTCATCATCGGCCATACCGAGATTCTGCATCAGTTCCTGTGCCGCGTTGTATCCCATTTTCTTCTGACGGTTATTCATTGCGGCGACCTCAATGATAATGGCCAAATTGCGACCGGGTTTCACCGGGATAGTCAGCATCGGCACGGTGATCCCCAAAATATCCGTATACTGATTCTCGAGCCCCATACGGTCGTATACTTTCTCGTTGTTCCATTGTTCGAGCTGAACGACCATATCGATCTTTTCCGTCACCTTAACCGAACCCATACCGAAAATACGGCGCGCGTTCACGATACCGATACCGCGCAACTCAATAAAATGGCGAATATTATCAGGCGCGGAGCCCACCAGCGTTTTGGAAGACACACGGCGGATCTCCACCGCGTCATCCGCGATCAAACGGTGCCCACGCTTGACAAGCTCGATCGCCGTTTCGCTTTTACCGACGCCGCTGTCACCGATAAGCAAAATACCCTCGCCGTACGCCTCCACCAACACACCGTGTCGCGTAATACGGGGGGCGAGCTGCACGTTTAAAAACGAGATCAAAGCCGCCGCTACGCCCGACGTGGTGTCGGCACTGTGCAACAGCGGCACCTCATATTGGCGACACGCATCAAGCAATTCGGATGGAACCTCCAGTTTGCGTGCCACCACGATCATCGGCGGTTTGGTGGCAACAAACGTATCAATATGCTGCGCCACCTCCGCCGCGGGCAGTCCCTCCAAAAACCCGAACTCACTTATACCGAGAATTTGAATGCGGGCATTGTCAAAATGTTCAAAATAACCGTTGAGTGCAAGGCCCGGGCGGTTGATTTCCGCACTGCAAACCGTGCGTTGCTCGCCGTCTTCCGGCATATACAGTGTTTCCAAGGATAATTCCTTAATGATTTTTTCCAGCGTTACGGTGTACAGTCTTTCCATCGCATAACACCCTCCCTGATATTTATAATTATACATAGTATAGTATATCGTATTCTTTTGTTAAAGAAAAGCCCTTTTTGCATTTTTATGCCGCGATTACAAAAATTTTCCCAAAATCTTGAATCGTGACAACAAAGGGAGTATACTGATACTATTCAAAGGAGGATCGTTATGGGTAGTTTTTCAGTCGGGTTGTTCAACGACTCCTTCCCCCCGCTCATTGACGGTGTTTCCCAAACCGTTAAAAATTATGCGACGCATCTGCACGATCTTGACTGTGACGTCACAGTTGTCACGCCAAACTATCACGGCGTTGAAGATCGGTATCCGTTTGACGTGTTGCGATATCCTTCCGTATCCGTCGGCGAAAAGGTCGGATACCGCGTGGGTGTCCCGTTCGACCCGCAAACGCTGGTGCGCCTACGAGCCAAAAAACTGGATCTGATGCACGTCCATTCACCGTTTGCCTCATCGGTATTAGTCAACGCCGTCAATCATCGGCCGCGCGTGCCGGTGGTGCTGACCTACCACACCCGCTTTGATTTAGATATTCAAAAACGCGTGCCCACCGCCGCGATGCGAAAGGTCGCCATGGCGTTTTTGCTGGATAACGTGAATTCCGCCGACGAGGTGTGGGTCGTCACCGGCTCGAGTGAAAAATTCCTGCGTGACATCGGCTATGAAGGCAGCTGCCGCGTAATGGAAAACGGCACCGATTTTGCGCGCGGAAAAGCCACCGAAACGATGATTACCGCCCTGCGGGAGCGGTATCACGTGTACGAGGACAAGCTTGTCTTTTTGTTTGTCGGCCGCATGATGTGGTACAAAAATACACGTTTGATTTTGGATTCTCTCGAAATCCTGCGACAAAACGGCATGGAGTTTCATGCGTTCTTCATCGGCGAAGGTTACGATGCACCGGATATGCAGACCTACGCGAACGAGCACGGCTTGCAACAGCAGGTCACGTTTACGGGTGCGATCCACGACCGTGAGGAGCTCCGCGCGTATTACAGCTTAGCGGATCTCTTTTTATTCCCCTCCACCTACGACACCTGCGGCATCGTGGTCAAAGAGGCAGCCGCGTGCGATTGTCCCTCCTTATTGCTGGCGGATAGTTGCGCCGCCGAGGGCGTTGTGCACGGGCAAAACGGGTATCTGGCAACGGAAGATCCCGCCGCGTACGCCGCCGTCATCATGGATAGTTGCGCCGACCGCGCGGCACTGCACGCATGCGGCGAACAAGCGGCAAACTCGTTGTATCTTTCGTGGAAAGATGCGGTAGGCCGCGCACACGCTCGCTATAATGAGATCCTTCGTGAATATTAAAAATTTTCAACAACCCCTTGACAACCGACGGATTTTGCGTTAAGATAAATTCCGCTATGGGCTCGTAGCTCAGCTGGGAGAGCGCACGGTTCGCATCCGTGAGGTTCGAGGGTTCGATCCCCTTCGGGTCCACCAAAAAATCACCGACACCCAAAAGGGTGTCGGTGATTTTTCTTTGTAAAGACCCGAAGGGGATCGAAGCGGTCCGTTAAGAAAACAGTCCGGTGGACTGTTTTTAGGACCGAGGGATTGCACCGCCCTTATTCGCTGTACCGAAACTCATAAACGAGATCAAAACTACCGCACTGTACAAAACCACTTCGGGTCCACTCCGAAGGAGCCCGAAGGGGATCGAAAGCCCGTGAAGAAAACGCCACAGTGTGGCGTTTTTAGGGCGTAGCGTTGCACCGCCCTCATTCGCTGTACCGAAACTCAAAGACTAGCACCCCACTACCGCACTGTACAAAACCACTTAGAGTCCACCGCGCAAAAAATTTCTCCGCGTTCACACTTTCCTCACATTTACGTTGTAAAATGGTAGGGCATTGTGAAGAAAGGAAGACCCCGATGAAAGCAAAAAAGCCGACACGGCTGTATAAATTTCTCAAATGGTGCTTACGGGTATGTTATCCCAAAACCACGGTCGTGGGCGCCGAGAATCTGCCGGACGAGGCGATCTTAATCGTGGGAAATCACACGCAGATGAACGGGCCGATCGTGTGCGAATTTTATATGCCGTTTGAACGGTACACCTGGTGCGCGGGCGAAATGATGCAGCTCAAAGAAGTCCCCGCCTACGCCTATCGGGATTTCTGGTCACAAAAGCCGAAATACAGCCGCCCGTTTTATAAACTGCTGTCGTATCTCATCGCGCCGCTCGCGGTATGCATTTTTAACAATGCCAACACCATCGGCGTGTATCACGATGCCCGCGTGGTGTCCACCTTTAAACAAACCGTTGCACGCCTGCAGGAAGGCGCGAGCGTGGTGGTGTTTCCGGAATACGACGCCCCTTATAATCATATTATCAACGATTTTCACGATAAATTCATTGACGTCGCCAAGCTGTACTATAAGAAGTCCGGCAAGGAACTGCTGTTTGCACCGTTGTACGTCGCCCCCTACTTAAAAACAGCGTATCTCGGCAAACCGATCCGTTTTTCCCACGATGCGCCCTTGGATGAAGAACGGAACCGCATCTGCGAATATCTGAAGAACGAGATCACGGCGATCGCGTGCGGTCTGCCGCAACATAAGGTCGTGCCCTATCGCAATATACCGCGCCGGCAGTATCCTTCCAACATCCCAAGTGAGGTGTGTGAACATGAAAAAGCCAGTCGTTGATTACCGAGAGTTTCGGTTTTCCAAATTAAAAGATCCGCAGTTTTCTCACCTGCTGTTACTGCTCGGCTGGGTCGGGTATTTCGTGCTGTATTTTTTAACCGAAAACCTGATCCCGCCCGAGAAATGCATACCCGTACACGCCCGGTTGGATGATCTGATCCCGTTTTGCGAATGGTTTTTGATCCCTTACGTATTCTGGTACGCGCTGATCGTGATCTCGCTCGGCTATTTCCTTTTATATAACGTCGACAGCTTCAAGCGGCTGCAGACCTTTATCATCATCACGCAGATCGTCGCTATGGTGGCCTATATTCTGTTTCCCACCCGCCAAGACCTGCGGCCGACGGAGTTTGCACGCGACAACCTGCTGACGCAAGTGGCCGGTATGCTGTATACGCTTGACACCAACACCGGTGTCTGCCCGTCACTGCACGTCGCGTATTCTTTAGGCATTGCCTCCGTATGGGTCAAGGAAAAGGGCGTTTCGCCTTGGTGGAAAACGTTTGTGGTGATCGCCGTGATCCTCATCTGTCTGTCCACCGCGTTTGTCAAACAACATTCGGTGGTCGACATCGCAGCGGCCCTGCCGGTCGGCTTACTCGCCGAGGGCATCGTCTACGGCAAAGAATATCGACATAAATTGTTCCGAAAAAAGCAACCTGCATGATTTCCAAAACTGCCCTCTTGTTAAAAAACGAGAGGGCAGTTGCTTTTTTACCGATACCTGTGGTATAATGATCGGGATTTCAACGCCCTGCCGCCAAAACGGCACGGCAGAACGGAGGAGACATGGACAAGCAAACAGAATTTAAGCCGTATGTCCCCGCAGAACGGGTCACCCCCGAACTCACGGTCACCTCGATCGTGATCGGTATTCTGCTGGCGGTCATCTTCGGCGCAGCAAACGCGTATCTGGGACTGCGTGTCGGTATGACGGTATCGGCATCCATTCCCGCGGCGGTCATCGCCATGGGTGTCATCCGCGTACTCATGCGCAAAAACTCCATTTTGGAAAGTAACATCGTACAAACCATCGGCTCTGCCGGCGAATCGCTGGCGGCTGGCGCCATCTTCACCTTACCCGCGCTGTTCATCTGGGCAGCGGAAGGCAAAGGCGAAAACCCCGGTATTCTGGAGATCACCTTGATCGCGCTCATCGGCGGTCTGCTCGGCGTATTCTTCATGGTTCCGCTGCGCAACGCGCTGATCGTGAAAGAACACGGCGTTCTCCCCTATCCCGAAGGTGCGGCGTGCGCCGAGGTCTTGCTGGCAGGCGAGGAGGGCGGCTCCAACGCCTCCACCGTGTTTGCGGGCATGGGCTTTGCCGCACTGTTCAAATTCATCATTGACGCGCTGAAAGCGGTATCCGGCGAGATCACCCTCGCGGTCAAGGGCTTTGCCGGTGCGATCGGCACGCAGATCTACCCTGCCGTCATGAGCGTCGGTTACATCTGCGGTCCGCGCATTTCGTCGTATATGTTTGCGGGCGGCTTGCTCAGTTGGGTAGTCATCATCCCGCTGATCGTGCTGTTCGGCTCCGGTATCGTCATGTACCCCGGAACAGCCACCATCGGTGAGATGTTTGCCGAAGGCGGTGCTTCCGCCATCTGGAGCTCGTATATCCGCTATATCGGTGCCGGCGCGTTGGCGGCCGGCGGCATCATCAGCTTAGTGAAATCCTTACCGCTCATCATCAAAACCTTCAGCGGTGCGATCAAAAGCATGGTGGGTGCGGGCGCCGCATCCGGCAAGCGTACCGACAAGGATATCAGCTTGATCGTCATCATCCCCGCCATCGTTGTATTGACCCTGTTCGTGTGGCTCATTCCCGCCATCCCCGTCAGCTTGCTCGGCGCGTTTATCGTCGTGTTGTTCGGCTTCTTCTTTGCCACTGTATCCTCGCGTATGGTCGGCTTGGTCGGCAGCAGTAATAACCCCGTTTCCGGTATGGCGATCGCCACGTTGCTGTTCACCACACTGATCCTCAAATTCACCGGCGCAAGCGGTATTGCGGGTATGACCAGCGCCATTGCGATCGGCTCTATCATCTGCATCGTTTGCGCCATCGCTGGCGATACTTCCCAAGACTTAAAGACCGGCTTCCTGCTTGGTGCCACACCGCGTAAACAGCAGATCGGTGAGATTATCGGTGTTGTCGCTTCGGCATTCGCCATTGGCGGTACGCTGTATCTGCTCGCGAGCGCCTGGGAGTTTGGCTCGGCGGAACTGCCCGCCCCGCAGGCAGGGCTGATGAAGCTCATCACCGAAGGCGTTATGGAAGGCAATCTGCCGTGGAATCTCGTGTTTATCGGCGTCGCGATCGCAGTACTGGTCGAAGTGCTTGGTATTCCGGTACTTCCCTTTGCCATCGGCGTGTACCTGCCGGTGCATCTCAACGCTTGCATCATGGTCGGCGGCCTCGTGCGCTTACTGTTGGAGAAGATCCGCTACAAGGACGAAGAGACCAAGACCGCCGTTGTCAACGACGGTGTGCTGTTCTGCTCCGGTATGATCGCGGGCGAAGGCCTTGTTGGTATCCTGCTCGCGGTATTCGCCGTGTTCGGTTTGGACAAAGCACTTGACCTGTCCACCCGCTTCGGCATCCCGCAGGTGGTTTCCGATATCGGCGGTTTAGTCCTGTTCGCGATCATCATTCTGACCCTTCTCAAATTCTCTGTGTGGAAGAAACGGGATCGTAAAGCATGAAGCGCAAACAAGTAATTCACGAAAACTATCTGGATAAGGTGCCCGTGCACAACCCCGCCATCGGTTGGAAAACCGATGAAGCGGGTACCGTCACGCTTGAGATCGAAAACAAGGGGCTTGCCAATCGTATCGCCCAAAAGGTACTCAAAAAGCCGAAGATCACTTACATCCATTTGGATGAAAACGGCAGCTTTGTGTGGCCGCTGATCGACGGCAAAAGCAGCATCCTGGAGTTGGGAAAAGCGGTTGATAACCGCTTCGGCGAAGCCGCCCATCCGTTATACGAACGGCTCGCCAAATTCTTTCAGATCTTGGACAGCTACGGGTTTATCACCTGGAAAGAATAAAACGAAACACGCCGCTGAGCAATGCTCAGCGGCGTGTTTTTATAATCCGAACGTAAACTCGCGCAATGCTTGAATATATCCTTCTCCGTCGAGCATATAGCTCAATCCGTGCCCCGCTTCGGGCACGATCACCAGTTGCTTTTCAGAGACGCATGCCGCGTAGTTTTCACGGCTCATGTCGCAAGGAACGTACGCATCGTTGTCGCCGTGGAAAAAGATGATAGGCAAACGGCAGACCTTCATCGCCTCGATCGGCGGGGTTTCCTCCACGTCAAAGCCGCCGTACAAGCGAGCACCGAGTTTCACAAACGGGTACAACAGATTGGCGGGCAACTTCATATCGCGGATCACTTTTTTGATAATGTCGCGTGCAGAGGTATACCCGCAATCCGCAAGCACCCCTTTCACGTTCGGCGGCAACGGCTTTGCCGCCGCCATCATTACGGTTGCGGCGCCCATGGAAATTCCCGTTAATATGATCTTCACGTCCGGGCCAAACCGACGGATCATAAATTCCACCCACGACACGCAATCGCGGCTCTCGTACACGCCAAACGTAATAACACGCCCCTCGCTTTGACCGCTCGCCCGCTGATCCACAATCAGCACACTTCGCCCGAGCGCAAAACTGCGCTGTACCCCGCCGCACAGATCGCGTTCCGCTAACCCGCGGTACCCGTGGAACATCAATTCAATCGGCGCACCGGGTGCGTATTCGTAGTATTTGCCGCATAATTTCAGCCCGTCAAACGAGGTAATGCTGACATCTTCATACGAAAGCGTCCTTACCTCTTTCATCCACTTTACCATCGTATCACGATACGGCTCGTACACCCGCCCCGGCGGAATGGGGTATTCCTCATCCGTTGCTTCCCGTTTCGGCACAAAAAAGGCCATGCAAAAACACACAAACGAGATCAGCAATATCCCGACAACCAAGCAAAGCGCGATCCACACAACCACCATTCTATCCTCTCCATTCCCTCTCATTGTATCACCAAGCGCCCGCCGATTCAAGAATCGGCAATCGAATTTTCTTGCTTTTTGTACCCGTATCCAGTACACTTAATGCAGAGGGTATGGAGGGGTTTTATGAACATTGACGTCAATTACAAAAACAAAAAGCGCTATAACACTGCGCGATATCCCATTCGACAACCGTTGTTTATCACGTATCTGATCTGGCTGCTGTGCAAGATCATGCTGATCGGCAAAAACTATAAAGTGGAAAAAATCAATATGGAAGGTCTAAAACCGCCGTATATGATGCTCAGCAACCACATGTATTTTATTGATTTTGAATTAGCGGCAATGGGTACCTTCCCGCACCGTGTCAACAACGTCGTCAGCATCGACGGTTACTACCGCCGTCCGTTTTTACTGGAACTCATCGGTGCGATCTGCACGCGCAAATTCACCATGGATCTGCACCTCATTAAATCCATCAACCGCGTTCTCAAACGCGGCGATATTTTGTCGATGTATCCGGAAGCGCGGTATTCCCCCTGCGGCACGCTGTCGTATCTGCCGGAGTCGCTCGGCAAGCTCATTCGCATGAACAAGGTGCCGGTGGTCGCGGTGGTACATCACGGAAACTATCTGCATTCGCCGTTCTGGAATTTCCGCAAAAAACGGAAAGCGCCGCTGCACACCACCATGACACAGATCCTCACTGCCGAGCAGGTCAAAACCATGTCGGCAGAAGAAATCAACGCCGTTGTGCGCGAGGCGCTCGCGTATGACGATTACCAATACCAAAAGGATAACGGCATCCTCATCACCGAGCCGTTCCGCGCCGAAGGATTGCACAAGGTGTTGTATCAGTGCCCACACTGTATGACCGAATCCAAAATGGCTTCCAAGGGCACGGAGCTTTTCTGTACCGCATGCGGCAAGCGTTGGACTGTAAACGAGGACGGCACCTTATCCGCGCTCTCGGGCGAAACCGAATTTTCCCACGTCCCCGATTGGTTTGATTGGGAGCGCGAGCAGGTGCACCGTCAGATCGCGAGCGGCGAGTACGCGTTTGAGGACGAGGTGGAGGTCTATTCCCTGCCCCGTTGTTGGCGGTTTATGAAACTCGGCAAAGCGAAGCTCACTCACGACCCCGAAAACGGCTTCGTGCTGACGGGGCATTATAACGGGAAGGATTACCGCATTAAGCGTACACCCGTTATGACCAACAGCTTGCATATCGAATACGATTACTGCTATATCAAGCCGTTTGACTGTGTGGATATCTCCACCGAAAATGATTCGTTTTATTGCTACCCCACCAAGGAAAACGTGGTCACCAAGCTCGGCTTTGCCACCGAGCGGTTGTATCAACTGGCGATTAACCAAGCAAAAGAAACCGCAACAAAATGAGAAAAGCGCCCCGAACGGGGCGCTTTTTCAATACCGATATTTCCGTTTGTTGGCGATCCAACAAATAACGGCAGTCGCCGCGGCGGCAACCTCTGCCACCACGATGGAAAACCAAATGCCGTCGAGCCCCCAGATGAGCGGTAACAGCAATACCGCCGCCACCTGAAAGACCACCGTGCGCAAAAACGAGATCAGCGCTGAAACGAGCCCGTTGTTAAGTGCGGTGAAAAAGGACGAGCCAAAGATGGGAATGCCGGAAAAGATGAAGGAAAACGAGAAAATGATAAACCCTCTGAGCGTCATATCCAACAGCTCTTGGTCGTACCCGACGAACAGCAAGGACAGCGGTTTTGCCAGCACTTCCGAAGCGATCAGCATCACCACCGAAGCGATAGAAACCAGAACAAGACTCTTTTTCAAAATACTTTTCAGCTCATCGGTATTACCGGCGCCGTAGTGATAGCCGATCACAGGCGCCGTTCCGACCGAGTATCCGATGAAGATCGCCACGAACGCAAAACTCACGTACATCATCGTGCCGTACGCCGCCACGCCGTTTTCACCGGCATAGCCCATCAACTGAGCGTTATACAGCATGCTCACGACCGACATCGCCACGTTCGACAGAAACTCCGACGACCCGTTCCCCGCCGCTTTGAGCATTGCCGCACCGTCGTATTGCGTTTTGGTCAGTTGTAACAAGCTGTCGTTGCGGCGGGCAAAATACACGATCGGCACCACACCGCCGACGACTTGACTGATCGCCGT
>JAFSGO010000052.1 GCA_017440765.1 Clostridia bacterium | reverse complement strand
TATCCTTTTCTTCGCGTTCTTATCTTTAATATACCACGGCAGATAAACCAAGACAAACAAGAGCGTACTGACCGACACCATAACCAACAAACGAAGTGCAAAATTAGGCGGCAGGATATCTAAAATGGAGGGCGTGTCTTCGGGTCGTGCCATGAACAAATAATTCGCGCCCGGGCCGATCAATCTGTTTGCGAAATAAGCGATTACCGCTAACAAAGCAATGCCGATATATGCTTTAAAAAACGATTTTTTGTTCGGGCGCATGTTGTGTACAAAAACCATATAGAATATGGCAATATAGATAACCAGATGTTCTGCCCAGAACTGATAATAGCGGAATCTTGTAGGACCCGTAAAGCTGATCACCGTTGGGGTGATGAGGGCGAAAACCGAACCGGTAAGCGCCCAAAAATACGAGAGATCAAACAACGTTTGCGATTTGCCGATGACCATGTAACTTGCGAAAATCGCCACCCACCCGCAAACCGAAATCGGCAGATGGTCAACAGGGTTGGGCCCAAGCGAAGGCATGGCGACAAGCCGCCAATAATAGGACATTTCGCTGATGATTAGGGTGAAAGCAAGAATATAACGAATAACGGTTTCATTTTTCATGTCTCTGATCTTGTCACGAAAGCGGTAAATCAAAAAAAGTATACCCGCAACGATTAGTATCGGCATAAAATGAGCAATAGTGAAATTGGTAAATTCCACGCTCTCACCCTTGCCGAAAAAGTAACTTAAAAATTCAAGCATATCTCACCCTCTCCTCTCCTTGCCAGTATAGCACATCCGACAAAAAGTGACAAGAACGAATCATAATCGCCGACCGATGGTATTTTTATACAACAAAAATCCGCCCGAAAAATTCGGACGGATTTTTTAAAATGCAACGTGCTTAAATTTTATTTGTTTGATAGCATCGTTTTTTCGTTATTAAGCGTCTGCAAACGGAACTCGAACTCTCTCTTCTCTTTTTGCACAATGGAATCGAGAATCGCCCCGCAGAAAAATGCGACAATAGCGGCAAGAACGGTAAAGCCGCAAATAACGAGCGTGGGGATTCGTTCAACCAATCCCGTTTTAAGGAACGGCACGAACACCAGCGGAATAAACACGGCTGCCGATAACAATATCAGCAAAAGTGCGATAACCGAGAAAAAGTAGAACGGCCGATACAATTTCCAAAGGCGAATAATGGTAAAGAGAACCTTGATACCATCCGAAACCGTGTTCAATTTCGACTCGCTTCCCTCGGGACGATCCTGGTATTGTATGACAAACTCTTCAATATGCATGTTTTTCTCCAAAGCATGCGCGGTCATTTCTGTCTCAATTTCAAAACCGCGCGATAACACGGGGAAGGATTTTGCAAACTCGTAGCTAAACCCTCTGTAGCCGGTCATAATGTCTTTAACCTTGCCCTTGAAAACGTGGTTGACACCGAAACGAACAAGCTTGTTGCCCAAATTGTGGAAAGGCCGTTTATTCTCGGTGAAATATGTCGACGAAAGTCTGTCACCAACAACCATATCGGCATTTTTCAGTAAAACCAGGTCAGCTATTTCGCGCGCGGCAGATGCCGGGTAGGTATCGTCACCGTCGACCATGATGTAACACTGTGCCTGAATCTCACGGAACATGCGGCGGACAACGTTTCCTTTCCCTTGCTTCCACTCGTTGCGAACGACTGCACCGGCTTTTTCCGCCAACTCAGCCGTTCTGTCTTTGGAGTTGTTATTATACACATAAATAACCGCTTCCGGAAGCGCTTCTCGAAAATCGCGCACTACTTTTTCAATAGTTTTCTCCTCGTTGTAACAGGGAATTAAGACAGCAATTTTATCCATTTTGCGTTCCCCCATTTTTACGATTAAATGTGTGAATTCCGACAGTAATTAAAAACGGCATTGTCATAAACATGAAATATACATACCGAAACTCTGAAAAAACCGGCGTGGCTACTAACAACGTTGCCACCACCATTAACAGAGGTATGGTGATAAGCCACTCTTCACGTTTCCGCAAAAAGAGCACAATACCAAACGCCGTTAATATCCAGACGCAAAAACCAATGCTAATGAAGGGTTGTGCTAAGACGTTCTCGTTCATTTTCTGGTTTAAGTTTAAGAAAAACTCATTCGTCGGATTATAAAGCGGCTTCTTTTCAATCCCCAGAATATCGTTTGCTTCTCTGTAGGGCGTCACCCAATATTTGTACCCCGAATTATAGTACCCTTTTGTTTGGTCAACCCACGCCGCAACATAACTTGTCGGATTGTCCAATCCTATACGCACCCACAACTTGAGATACTCCATTTTGTTTTCTGCTAAATAGTTCTGATCTTTACTTCGGATTTCGTTTTTAATAGGATCCGATAAATAATCCAGATATAAATCCTTTACCTCGTTTACATCCATGATCTTATCGAGCGCCTTATAATCTTCATCCGAAATATACCCGTCGTCAACAATCACCCTTGCGACTTGTTGCACCGGGATCGACAACGACTCCACAAAATCCGGTTGCTCTATTCCCAACATCGAAATCACCGGAGAACGCATGACCCACGATACCACCACGGCCGCCGCAAGGATCAGCACCGTTTTCTTGCGTTTTTTTCGCATGAAAATTAAAAACAGAACCAAAGATGCCAGCATTGCAAGCCAAGCATTGGAACGCCATACACAGAATAACACCGAAGAAAGAAATAACGATATCCCATTAAAGATCCGGTTCCCGACAGCGTTTACCGTCCGGAAGAAAAATACGGCGAAAAGGAGTGTCGCCATTGCAAACCAAATGTCTTTCCACATACAGACGCTGTAAACGATATGGTACGGCAAGATCGCAAAGGGTAAACCGCACAAGAACACGTATCGTTTTTTTACGCCCGCCGTGTAAAGCGTCATTAAGGAAAACGAGATGGTCGCCGAAAACACTAACAATTGACAAACGCTGTACAGTGCCACCGCACTGTTAATGTTACCAAACAATCGCAACCCGACAGACAAAAGAACTTTAACAATCACGGTATGCCAAAACGGGTGGTGATTGGACGTTATGGTGCTCAACGCTTGACTCACTTGGTTAAAGCTGTCTCCCGTGAGCATACCGGGATACGCACAGTAAAACAGGTATATCAGATAAATCGCCGATAAGATGGCAAACGGCACCAAAAACACGACCACCGGTTTATAAACCGGCTTTTTTACGGTTTTTGCCTCGATTTCGGGCAAACGACGTAAGAGTAACAACAAAACGTTTTGTGCCACGATAACTCCGGCTATAAAAGCAACAAACAACTTTACTATATTTTCGCGCACCGGCAAGAACAACGCATAGTTCGCTAAAACGACAAACGCCGAAAACAAGCAGGAAAAGGCAATGGTTACGCCATAAACAAGCTTTCCTTCTTTTTGTTTATGCGTTCGGTTATAGACAAAAGCGAGCGTAGCCGCCATACCACAGATCACGTATATTGAAAAGTAGGAATTCGTGTTTAACAGTAACAACGGCCAAAGAGCGATACATAAAAGCGGAAAAAATCCAAGAACATAATTCGATTTGGCTGCTAAGTAAACCTGTTTTATACACTCGCGCACTCTTACCATCATGCACTTTTCTCCTAACCGTTGATTTGCTTTATAATTATGCCACGTTTCCGTTGCTTTTAGCATAAAAAGTCCCCGCCGAGTACTCGGCGGGGATTCGTTTTGCTTTATATTTGATAACCACTTGTGGTGCAATACGCAAAAAAGGGAAATTATTCAGAAAACTTAACGGCTGTTCCGTACACAATTACCTCTGCAGCACCCTGCATAACGGCAGAAGATGCATAGCGGATATTAACGACTGCGTCTGCGCCCAAACTTTCCGCTTCTGCAACCATTCGTTTTGTTGCAAGAGCACGTGCCTCATTCATCATTTCATTATATGCTTTAAGTTCTCCGCCTACCAAAGTTTTAAAACTTTGCGCTATATCTTTGCCAATGTTTTTCGATTGAATGGTGCTTCCCTTTACAAGAGATATGGTTTCCAGTTCTTTTCCACTAATGTAATCAGTATTTACTAATATCATCTTCTTCACCTTTCTTTATTTCACGTATTCTTTCTATGCAAACATAAATCATAATTCCCGAAAAAACAAGCGGGATAATGCCCAAAACATATTTCCAAAAACCACCAAGAAGAGAAATCAAAAATCCAAAATACGCAATATAATATAGTATCATAATAACCGTAATGATAATCGGGGCAATCATTTTCTTTTTGTGTGAATTCAACCTTTGCACCACCATCAGTTTTTATTCGATTTATTATATCATATATAAACCATAAGTACAATATGTTTAAAAAAATCCCTCTGCCGAGTAATCGGCAGAGGGATAATTTTACTCTATAAATCTAATTACTTAGATTCCTTGATGGCCGCCTGAGAGGCTGCTCACGAAATGCATCAATATCGCATTAGTTTGTGATCGTAATTTTGTTTTGTTCCTTGTTCAAATACATCGCGTGGTCCGCCTTGGCGAACACGTCTTCGTAGATGGTATCGATGGAGGCATCGTACAGGGCCACGCCGCGCGCCACCGAAATGGGAATACGGTTTTCGCACACGGTGACAAAATCGTGAGCATACGCGTCGTCCAATTTTTCCAACAACGCGCGATAGCGCTTGTAATCGTCGCCTTGCAACAACACGGCAAATTCGTCCCCGCCGATACGGAACACCGCGCTGGTTTTAAACGTATCCGTGAGCACTTTGGAGGTATGTATAATCAATTCGTTACCGATATCATGTCCGTAGTGGTCGTTGGTTTGTTTCAAGTTGTTAATGTCTGCCACCAACACACCAAACTGCGGATTGCCGGTACGAATCGTCTTGTTCAGTTCATCAATCGCTTCGGTATACGCCGTGCTGTTTTTAATACCCGTCAACGAATCGCGATAAGCCAGCGCGTTGATATAGGTGGTGTACTCCTGAATTTTGGTATACGTGCTGGACAGCACTTGTGAAAGGATGCCAATTTCGTCTTTGGAGTTGATGGGCACGTTACTGAAATCGGCCTCGCTCACACCGTTTGCCAGTTCTTCTGCTGCCGCTGTTAAGCGCTTCAGCGGTTTCACAATGCGTTGGGTAACGATGACGGTATACACGATAGCACACGCCAGCACGATCAAAAACGCAAACACGATCCTACGCAACATCGGGTGGATATCCCGTTGAATATCTTGGTAATCGGCACCCATCTGCAAAAACATCCCGTTTTTGAGTTCCACCTTGGACTCTGTATGCGGATTATGCGAATGTCCCTCCGGCACCGCATTGTATGCCGTTGCCCCATCTTTGGACAGCAAAATAGCATGACCGTCTTCATACACAGCAATTTCATCAATGCGCTTCACCAGATGACCGAAATTCATATCAAACCCAATCACACCGATCAGTTGCCGATCGACATACATGGGCTGTGCAAACGTGATAAGTTGATTACTATGCCCCGGGAAATAATACGGATCCATCCAGATACCCTTTCCCGCTTGTACCGCTTCATAATACCAACCGACGTTTTGCTGATCATCCTGCTCATACTGTGTCAAATCGGTAAGCGCCATATTTTTCAAGCTACCATCGGTCTGAATCAATTTGTAAAATCCGGAAGTTCCGGTAGTGAGCGCGGGATCCAATCGCATATAGAATCCTTCAATATCGGTGGTGTTCAAGGCAATCTCAGCAAACATCACTTCCGCTCTTTGCAAATATTCGGAACGGAACGTTTCGTCTTTCAGATCATCGGCGCTGCTCAATTCCGTAACCGCGTAATGCTCCATGATACTGCTGGATTTCATCACGTCGCCCAACACATCGTTGATCTGCGCCGCTTCCCGCTGTGTAGCGTTTTTCAAAATACGGTCAGCATCTCGGTGCATCACTTCGTGCGTCATATTCACGGCGATGGCGGAAACCACGGCGGTTATCACCAGCAATCCTGCAATTACAACCACTAAAATTTTTGTT
>JAFSGO010000007.1 GCA_017440765.1 Clostridia bacterium | reverse complement strand
GTATCCCATCTCGCTTGCCATTTTTAAATTGGATTCGCTGAAATTCCCCTGCGGCGGGCGGTAGAATTTCGGCATATCCTTGCCGAGGAGCGTGCGATAGGCGTCTTCCAAGTCGGTGAGTTCTTTTTCAAACGCCGCACGGTCCGCAATCTTCGACATATCAGGATGGGTTGCCGTGTGGTTGCCGACGGTATGCCCCTCCGCCACCATGCGTTTGACGAGTTCGGGGGCGGTGTCCAGATAATTCTTGACGAGGAAAAAGGTCGCTTTCGCGTCGTGCTTTTTCAGTGCGTCCAAGATCGGCGCGGTATTGCCGTTTTCAAAGCCCGCGTCAAAGGTCAGGTACAACGTTTTGCCGTTTTCGGTGGAGGTATCCCCCACGTAATACGCATCAAACTGTTTTAAGTACGCGGCATCCGCGTTGCCCACGGGCGGTTGCCCCTCGTTTTGAAAGCTTAACCCCCAGCTTGTCACCGTACCCGCCGCCGTTTGCCACGCATCGGCATAGTGCGAGATCGCCAGCGGCGAGGCAATTAACAACACAAGACAACAAAACGCGCTGAACAGCCAGCGTTTCTTAATGATCCACATACTCTCACTCTCCCCTACACAGTATGAGAAAGTGAACGGGAATATGAAAAAAGCAGGAGCGGTTGCTCCTGCTTTTAGAACAAATATCCGACGGCGATGCCGAGTGCCGCCGAGAGCACGATGATGAGGATCGGATGCACTTTTTTGAGTGCCAGTACCAACGCGAGAAGGAAGATCGCCGCCGCGCTGATAAATTCCACCGTGGTGAACACCGCAAGGGAGATGCCGACGGGGAAAAAGACCGTGATACCGTTTGAAACGATCGCCGAGCCGATGAGCCCGATGACGGCGGGTTTGAGGCCCGTCATGCATCCTTTGACGATGTGGCTTTCTTTGAATTTTTCAAAGAATTTGGCAACCAGCAGAATGATGATAAACGACGGCAATACCACACCGAGCGTGGCGCAAAACGCGCCGAGGAGGTTACCCCACAAGCCGTACTGACCGCCCATCGCCTGCCCGACGTAGGTCGCCATGTTGATGGCAAACGGGCCGGGGGTGCTTTCGCTGACGGCAATAAAATTGAGGATGGTTTCGTTGGTCATCCAACCGAGCGATACGACCTCTTTTTGAATGAGCGGCAACATCGCATAGCCGCCGCCGAAGGTGAATGCGCCGATCTTGAAAAAGGTTAAAAACAAGTGTAAGAAAATCATTCCCGACACCTCTTTTCCGCGATCAAAGAGGTAATAAGCCCGAACACGGCACAGCCGATGATGACGAGCAAAACGTTTACGTCAAACACCGCCACGGCGACAAACGATGCCGCCATGACGACGTAAGAGACCCATCCCTTGGGGCATTTTTTGTACATATTGATAAGGGCTTTGAGAATGAGTGCCAGCACGCCCGCGCGGATACCGTTAAACGCGTATTGCACGGCGGTGATTGCCTTGAACTGATCCAACACGAACGAGATCAGCAGAATGATCACAAACGACGGCAACACCACGCCCAAGGTACAAAAAAACGCGCCGAAAAAGCCCGCCGCCTTGTACCCGACGAAGGTTGCCGAGTTGATGGCGATGGGACCGGGGGTGGATTCGGCGATGGCGATGATATCGAGAATATCCTCATCGCTGAGCCACTTATTCTTTTCCACGACCTCGCGTTGGATCAGCGGGATCATCGCATAACCGCCGCCGAACGTAAACGCGCCGATCTTTAAAAACGTTAGAAATAGTTTTAGGATCATTACATCACGCTCCGTTCCATATTCTAACATTTTGAATCAGAAAAATCAATAAAATACTGGTACTCTTAAAAAGAGTATGGTATAATAAAAAAGAGGTGATATGATGAAAGTAACCTTGAATCCCGATAAAGACGTTGTCGCGGCGATCAAAGAGGGGCTCAAAAAGACGGGCGGGTACTGTCCGTGCCGTATGCAACGCACCGAAGAAAACAAATGTATCTGCAAGGAATTCCGTGAGCAGATGAAGGATCCCGAATTTGAGGGGTTCTGCCACTGCATGTTGTATTATAAATCCAAGGAGGACTGACATATGGAACTCGTGTTAACAAGTGCGAATTTTGAACAAGAAGTGTTACAGTCGGACGTTCCCGTATTGGTGGATTTTTGGGCGACCTGGTGCGGTCCGTGCCGCATGATCGCGCCCGCCGTGGAAGCGATCGCAGAGGAACGCGAGGGGACTTTAAAAGTCGGCAAGGTGAACGTGGACGACGAGGGCGCGCTCGCCATGCAGTTCGGTATTCAGAGTATTCCCACGTTGCTCCTGTTTAAAGACGGAAAACTCGTGGATTCCGCCGTTGGCTACCGCACCAAAGAACAGCTCGATGCGTGGCTGGACAGTTAAGGGAAGGGATGTTTCAAATGTCGGAATTTTATGAGATGACGATTGCGGGTGTTCCCTGCAAATTGGAAAAATTCGCCGTGAGCGATACGCTCGATATCGCCGCTTTCATTTGCTTTGACAGTGTGGAAGTGACCGTAGCGGGATGCGCGGCGTTGCTCGAACGCGTGCCGGAATTCGACGTGATTTTAACACCCGAAGCAAAAAGCATTCCGATCGCGTACGAGTTGGCGCGCCAATCGGGCAAGCCCTACGTCATTGCGCGCAAGGGCGTGAAAGTGTACATGCGCAATCCCCTGGACGTGGTGGTGACCTCCATCACCACCCAGCATGAGCAGCATTTGTATCTGGGCGAGAGTGAAGTAAACCGCCTGCGCGGCAAACGCGTGTTGATCGTGGACGACGTCATCAGCACGGGTGAATCGCTTGTCGCGGTGCGCGAGCTTGTCAAACAAGCGGGCGGCATCGAAGCCGCCGCGTGCGCGTTCCTCGCCGAGGGGGATGCCGCCGATCGCACCGACATTATTTTTCTTGAAAAACTACCCTTATTTTTTAAGTAATGGTAGTTGACATTTTGTCAGAATTTCGGTATACTGACTATAGTGCTTTTACATGACTGACGGATAACGCAGAATACTGCGGTGGAGTGTAAAAGTAAAGGGGCTGACAAGGGCCTTTAAGCCGACCGTCTGGGCAAATCCGGTGTCAACCGGGTTTGCCTTTTTTGTTGGGAGGAATGTAGAATGACGCATCAGAAATGGAAAGGCTTTGCGCCCGGCGCATGGCAGGATGAAATTAACGTGCGCGATTTCATTCAGCGCAATTATACCGAATATACGGGCGACGAAGCGTTCCTCGCCGCTGCTACTCCGCGCACCAAGGCGCTCATGGAGCGTTTGCAGGCGCTGTTAAAATTGGAGCATCAGCTCGGCGGTGTGTTGGATATTGACGTAGATACCGTTTCGTCCCTGACGAGTTATTCCCCCGGTTACCTCGACCGTGAAAACGAGATCATCGTCGGCCTGCAGACCAACCGCCCTTTAAAGCGCGGTGTCAATCCGTTCGGCGGTATGCGCATGGTGCGCAACGCCTGTGAAGCGTACGGTTACAAGCTCAGCCGTAAAGTGGAAGAAGAATTTATGTACCGCACCACGCACAACGACGGCGTGTTCCGCGCGTACACCGACGAAATGCGCGCCGCGCGCAAATGTCACGTCATCACCGGGCTTCCGGACGCTTACGGCAGAGGCCGCATCATCGGCGATTACCGCCGCGTGGCGCTTTACGGTGTGGATCGGTTGATCGAAGAGAAAAAGCGGGATAAACACGCTCTGGAAGAAACGTATTTTGATACGTTCCAGACGCGCCAGAGCGAGGAATTATATCAGCAGATCTCTTTCTTGGGAAAACTAAAAGAAATGGCCGCCATGTACGGCTTTGATATCAGCGAGCCCGCATCCAACGCGCGCGAGGCGATCCAGTGGACGTATTTCGGGTATCTTGCCGCCATCAAAGAGCAAAACGGTGCCGCCATGTCACTCGGCAGAGTCAGCACCTTCTTTGACATTTACATTCAGCGCGATCTGGAAAACGGCACGCTTACCGAGGAGGGCGCACAGGAACTCATGGACGATTTCGTCATGAAACTGCGCATGGCGCGGCATCTGCGCACCCCCGAGTATAACGAGCTGTTCGGCGGCGATCCGATGTGGATCACCGAAGCACTCGGCGGTGTCGGCGAGGACGGGCGTTCGCTCGTTACCAAAAACACGTTCCGTATGCTGCACACGCTGTATACGCTCGGCTCCGCGCCCGAACCGAACCTGACGGTGCTGTGGTCCAAGGACCTGCCCGTACCGTTTAAGCGCTACTGCGCCAAGGTCTCCAAGGATACCGATTCCATTCAGTACGAAAGCGACGACCTCATGCGCCCGCTCTACGGCGACGATTACGCCATCGCCTGCTGCGTTTCCGCCATGAAGATCGGCAAGCAGATGCAGTTCTTCGGCGCACGTTGCAACTTGGCAAAGCTGTTACTTATCGCCATCAACGGCGGTTACGATACCACCTCGGGTATGAAGATCGGCCCGCAGATGCCGGTGCTGGAGTCTTTGGATTACGATACCGTGATGGAACGGTATAAGATCTATACCACGTGGCTGGCGAAGCTCTACGTCAACACCATGAATATCATTCATTACATGCACGATAAGTACGCGTATGAAAAGATCCAAATGGCGCTTCACGATACCGACGTGCATCGGTTTATGGCGTTTGGTGTGGCGGGGCTGTCGGTCGTTACCGACTCGTTCAGTGCCATCAAGCACACCACCGTCACGCCGATCAAGGATGAAAACGGCTATATCGTGAACTTTAAACGCGCGGGCGATTTCCCGAAATTCGGCAACGACGACGATCGCGTTGATCAGATCGCGCAGGAATTGACGCATGATTTCATTATGAAACTGCGCCATGCTAAAACGTACCGTGAGGCGGAGCACACCCTTTCGGTGCTCACCATTACCTCCAACGTGATGTACGGCAAGCATACCGGCGCCACCCCCGACGGCAGACCCGCCGGTGCACCGTTTGCGCCCGGTGCGAACCCCTTACACAACCGTGAGGAAAACGGCGCGCTCGCGTCGTTAAACTCGGTGGCAAAGATCAGTTACGACGATTGCCGCGACGGTGTGTCCAACACGTTCTCCATCACGCCCGAGGCACTCGGCAGAACGGACGACGAGCGTATTGATAATCTCGTCACCATTTTGGACGGCTATTTTGCGAGGGGCGCGCATCACATCAACGTCAACGTGATGAACCGCGAAACGCTGCTTAAAGCGTACGAGCATCCCGAGGATTACCCGAACCTCACCATTCGCGTGTCCGGCTATGCGGTGCATTTCCATAAGCTGTCCCGCGAGCAGCAGCGCGAGGTCATCAACCGCACGTTCCACGGTGCGCTGTGATATGACAGGGTTTGTACACTCCGTTCAATCGCTCGGCACGGTGGACGGCCCCGGCGTGCGGTTTGTGGCGTTTTTGGCGGGATGTCCGCTGCGGTGTTCCTGCTGTCACAATCCCGATACGTGGGAGAAGATGAGCGGCACGGAATACACCGCCGCCGCACTGGCGGAGAAAGCCGCACACTTCCGCGACTATTTTGGGGACAAGGGCGGGATCACGCTGTCGGGCGGGGAACCGCTGATGCAAGCGGCGTTTGCCGCCGAGGTGTTTCGCCTGTGCCGTGAGCGCGGAATCAACACCTGCCTCGATACCTCGGGCGTTGTGTTAAACGACGACGTGCGCCGTCTGCTTTCGCACTGCGACCGCGTGCTCTTGGATATCAAATATACCGACGATACGCTTTACCGCCGCCACGTGGGCATGCCGCTGCAAAACGCACTGGATTTTCTGAACGAGTTGAACGAGCGAAAGATCCCCACCACCATCCGGCGGGTGGTGATCCCCACGATCAACGATACAGACGAAAATTACACAGCGCTGCGAGACATCGCCCAAGCACACCCGTGCGTCGACCGTATTGAGTTGCTCCCGTTTAAAAAGATCTGTCAGGTGAAATACGACGAGATGAATCTCGCCTTCCCCTTTGCCGCTGTTCCCGAAGCCGACCCGAGGGCGGTGCGGAAGCGGGAGATATTACTGAACACATAAAGAAGCGCCACCCTTGGGGGGTGGCGCTTTTTCATGTCTTTTATTCTTCTGTTTTGGTTTTGGAGTTTTTGACGAGGGCACCAATGAGCATGATGACCGCAAACACGATGAGATAGAACAGCACGGGGAACGAGAACGTGCCGTTTTCTTTTGCCGCTAAATACGGGGTGATGCCGTGAGCGTACACCGCGGCGAACACCATGAACGCACACGCGAGGATCGACAAGATCGGCAATACGAATCGCTTGACGAAGCCCATCTCCTTTTCTTTCACCATCCAACGGATCATCATCGGGATATACAGCGCGTAGATGGTGATGATGGGAAGCTCGGACGAATCAAAGTTGAAGTATCCGAACCAGCCGTTGGTCAAATTCGCACCGTAGAAATACACAAGCCACGCACTGCACGTAAACAGGCCCCAAACGGAGGAGTTGGTGACCATATTGGTAGTGGGATCCACCGCACGGAACAACGCCTGCTTCGGTCCTTCGTCGCGGCTGGCGATCGCGTACATACCGCGGGTGGTCGCCAGCATCAAACCGTTGAGCGTGCCCAGGCACGAGATCACGATACAGACGTTCAGGATCATACCGCCGACACCGCCGAAAATATTGCCAAACGCCGTGGTGGCGCCGTCTTCCATCAGCACCGTCGTCGTGGCACCGCCTGCGACACCCACGAAATAGAACACGTACGCCGTCACGACCACGAGCGAGCCGATCACCAACGCGAGCGGCAACGTGCGCTTGGCGTTTTTGAGTTCCGCGTTAATGGAGGTCGCCACGATCCATCCTTCATAGGCGAAAACGGTTGCCACGATCGCTGCAAACAGACCGCCCGTTTGCGAGCCGCCGACCGCTTCGCTAAGTACGTTCGAGAAATTGGAGGTCAACGTGCCGTTGACTAAGCCGACGATCGTGCCGACGATCGCCATTAAGAAGATCGGGATGAGCTTGATGACGGTGGCGCTTACCTGGAATTTACCCGCCAGTTTCGGGGACAGCGCGTTGATCATATACGACGTGACCAAGAAGAAGCCCGCAAGCGTCAGCACTTCGGGGCTGACCAAGCTCCAACCGAACAGTACGCCGAAATAGCGCGCGGACACCCATGCGAGAACGGACGTCATGGCGGGATAGTAGATGTTCACCAAAAACCACGCCAGATAGTACGCATACGATTTGCCGCAGGTCGCTTCGGCATAGTCCACCACACCGTTGACTTTTTCGTACTTGGTTGCCATCGTGGCGAACTGCAACGAGCAGATAATCATCAACGCACCGGTGATGACCCATGCCAAAATACCGATCAGCATATTGCCGCCCGTCGCCTGCAAAACGTTTTGCGCTTTAAAGAAGATGCCGGATCCGATAACCGTACCGATCACCAAACAAACGGCGGTCGGCAGACCATATTTCTTTTCCAGTTTTTCCATAGCTTGAAAATCCTTTCGTTTTGATAAGTATACTATAACAGAAAAAGCACGATTCGTAAAGAGAAAAATACGGCGAAAGGGATTTGCGGAATTTTCATTTTTAGTCTTGCAAAACGGCTGAAAACAGTGTACAATAACTAATGCTCGTATCCGCCCGTGGCGAAGCTGGATATCGCAGTGGATTCCGATTCCAAAGGCCGGGGGTTCGAATCCCTCCGGGCGGGCCAAAACGAAAATCCTGTCGATTCTTGTCGGCAGGATTTTCGTTTTGTATTATTCATTTTTCATTATTCAATATTCATCATTCATTAAAACGGATTTTCGCAGTGAATAATGAATGATGAAGTCGCTTCGCTGATGAATAATGAATAATTGATTTAACCTAAAGTTTCTGCTATAATATTGAAAAAGGCGGTGTCTTGAATGAAAGAAAATTTACTTATAGATAAATCTATTGCTTTTGCTGCGCGAATTGTAAAACTGCATCAGCATTTAATTAAGAATAAAAAAGAAACCGTAATCTCAAAACAAATAGTCCGTAGTGGTACAAGTATAGGCGCAAACATAAACGAAGCAAATTACGGACAAAGTAAAGCGGACTTCATTTCTAAAATGCACATAGCTTTAAAAGAAACCGCCGAAACAGAATATTGGATTAAATTGCTTTTTATGTCTGAATACATTGATGATAAAATGAGCAATTCCTTGCTTGGTGATTGTTTGGAAATAAAACGAATTCTTATCGCCTCTATCAACACCGCAAAGGAGAATAATAAATGAAAATCCGAATAATCGGTTGCAGTGGTTCAGGTAAAACATATTTAGCAAAAAGACTATCTGAAAAATATAATATACCAAGTTTTGATTTAGATGATATTCAATGGGATAATAGTCAAAATTCATACGGAGTCAAAATGCCTATAGAAAAGCGCAATCAAATATTGAATAATATATTACAACAATCTGATTGGATTATAGATGGTGTTTATTATGCTTGGGTACTGAAAAGTTTTGAAGATGCTGATGTAATTTATGTGTTGGATATGCCAAAAAGGTTATATAGGTATCGCATTATTAAGAGATTTATCAAAAGAAAAGTAGGTCTTGAAAAAGGTAAGAAAGAGACATTAAAATCTGTTTGCAATCTCTTGAAATGGACTAATACTTTCCAAAACACTAATATGAAAGAAATTATTAAAATTTTAGAACCTCATAAAGAAAAAGTTGTTTATATGAAAAAGAAAGAAGAAATAGATAGGATAATAACCGATTAATTTACGTGGGTTCGAACACATAGGTCAAAATTTCAAAGAGTTTCGAATTTGTGCAACCCTTTCAAAAAAAGAGAGTATCCCCGCAAGGTGGTACTCTCTTTTTGTTCGGAGGGATTCGAAAGGGCGTTTTCAATTCGTTCGTATACAACAAACAGCGGCTCAGGACCAATCCTGAGCCGCTGTTTATCTGTTATTATTTCACAATATCGCCGATACCGTCGAAAATATACTTTGGCCTGTAAGGGTAGCGGTCGATGTCTTCTCTGTCCGTAACACCCGAAAGTACCAGTACGGTATCGACGTTCGATTCAATACCCGCAATAATATCCGTGTCCATACGGTCGCCGATAAAAGCGATATCCTGCGAATGGCAGTTGAGCTTTTTAAGCCCGTGACGCAGCATTAACGGATTGGGTTTTCCGACAAAATACGCTTTTTTACCGGTCGCCATTTCAATGGGGGATATCAGGGCACCGGTCGCCGGCATGATCCCCTTTTCGGTCGGGCCGGTAATGTCGGGGTTGGTACCGATGAGTTTCGCTCCCGCCAAAACAAGGTTGATGGCCTTTTCAATTTTTTCAAAACTGTAGGTGCTCGTTTCACCCACGATAACGTAATCGGGGTTGACGTCATTCATATAAATGCCGTGATCGTAAAGGGCTTTGGTGAGTGCCGCCTCACCGATCACGTAGGCGGTGCTGCCGGGCGCTTGTGAATGTAAAAATTCAGCGGTCGCCATGGCGCTGGTATAAAAATGAGAAGCCCCGACGTCCAGTCCCATTCTGCCAAGCTTCATGCTGAGTTCGTGAGGTGTTCTTTCCGAACTGTTGGTCAAAAACACAAACTTTTTATCGTTATCAATCAACCATTTAATAAATTCCCGGACGCCCTCCAGTATTTTATTACCGTGATAAATCACACCGTCCATGTCGCAAATGAATCCTTGTTTGTTTTTCAGTTCATTCATCCCGTTCACTCCAAAAGATACGTTTCCATCAAAGTGTATCACATTCTTCAAAAAATAACAAGAAAATTTAATAAGCGGTCCGCCGTCGTGTCTTCCCGCCTGCACGTTCGCTTAAGCCACTGCCCTCTTTTGTCAACTTTACCATCTTTTTTCGACCGTTGACAGTTGACACTGTGCATCTTAACTGGTATACTTGATATTAGGTATGTATCAAATATGATTTTGGAGGGAATTTTCAATGGCAACGCAAGTTAAAAACCAAGCGGAAACCACAGCCCCCCGCAAATTCGGTATGCGTGATAAACTCGCCTATGCCGCCGGTGATCTGGGCTGCAATATGAGTTTCTCGCTGAAAAACACGGTTCAAACCTTCTGGCTGGTGTACATGGCTTTGGAAACCGGCCTGCTGTCCATCTTGCTTTTGGCTGTTCAGATCTGGGACGCCATCAACGATCCGTTGATCGGTTCCTTGATCGACGCCGACAGAAGAAAGTACAAAATGGGTAAGTTTAAGACCTACATCCTGATTGGCTCCATCGGTCTGTTGGTCGGCGGTGCGGCAGTCTTTCTGCCCTTCCCCAATGCCAACACAGTTGTAAAAGCCGTTTTATTCATCGTCGGCTATGTTGTTTGGGATGCCTTCTACACCATCGCGAACGTCCCCTACGGCTCGATGCTGTCGTTGGTCACGGAGGATGCCGGTGAGCGTGCTCAGCTGTCCACCTGGCGCTCCATCGGCTCGATGATCGGCAATATCCTGCCCACGATGATCCTTCCCGCTTTGATCTGGAAAAAAGAGTTCAACGCCGACGGCACTCCTCTTATGAATTCCGAAACCGGCGTTCAGGTAGAAACTCTGCTCGGTGACCGCGTGTTTATCGCCGCCTTAATTATGGGCGTTCTCGGTTTTATCTGTTTCCTCTTCATGATTAAAAACATCACCATTCGCGTGGATGAAAACAGCGTCCGTACGAACGATTCCGAGAAATTCAACGTTCTCAAGGCGTTCGGTAATTTCATGAAGAACCGTCCCGCCGTCGGTGCGACGCTCGCCGCCATGGGTATGTTCCTGGGCATGAACGCCGCCGCCACCGCCGTGACGATCATGTTTGCCACTTACTTCGGCATGGCACAGTTGTCCGGCGTCGTGCAAATGATCGGCTTTGTCCCGATGTTCTTCTTTATGCCGTTCATTAAAAAGATCGTTAACAAGTACGGCAAGAAAGAGGCGTCCGTCGCCGGCACCATCGTTTCGTTGGTCGGCGGTCTGGTGATGCTGGTCTTCCCGTTGATTCCCAACAAGGGTGCTTCTCTCATCGTGTATTTGATCGGTCTGGTGCTGTTTGGCTTGGGTATGGGCGTATACACCTGCGTATCGTGGGCACTCATGGCCGACGCCATCGACTACAGCGAGTGGAAGTTCGGCAAGCGTGAGGAAGGTACCGTGTATTCCCTGCACTCCTTCTTCCGTAAACTGGCACAGGGCGTTGGCCCCTCGATCGTATTGGCGATCATGGGTCTGCTCGGTTACGTGTCCGATCTGGGCACCGGCGGACAGTCTGCTGCCACCACCTACAATATGTGTTGGCTTGCCGGCGGTCTGTATATGTTCAGTGCCGTGATACAGTTTGTTGCCATTGCTTGGGTCTATAACCTGGACAAAAAGACCATGGAAAAGATGAACGCAGAACTCGCCGAGCGCCGTGCCGCTGCGGCAGAAAGCGCGGAATAATTTCACACACCGAAACGCCCGACTGCGTGCAGCGGTCGGGCGTTTTTGAAAATCCATAGGAGGAATCAGAATGAGAAGTATCGTTAACTTCAATGCCAAATGGGCATTCACCAAGCAGGCAACGGAAGTGCCTGCCGCGCTGCCGCAGGATTGGGAATGGGTCAATCTCCCCCACTCCTGGAACGCCATCGACGGTCAGGACGGCGGGAACGACTATCATCGCGGCACCTGCTACTATGCGAAAACCATCGCGGTTTCCGATCTGCCGACCGCCGATCGGTATTACCTAGAAATTCGCGGCGCGAACTCCTCAGCCGACGTGTATATCGGCGGCGAGAAGCTCGCGCACCATGACGGCGGCTATTCCACCTGGCGCGTGGACATCACCGATCACGTGAAAGAGGACGCCCTCTTAGTCGTGGCGGTGGACAACGCCGCGAATGAGACCGTGTATCCGCAGATGGCAGACTTTACGTTCTACGGCGGTCTTTACCGTGACGTGAACATCATCGCTGTCAGCGAGTCGCACTTTGATTTAGACTATTACGGCGGCCCCGGCATTGCCGTCACCCCCACCGTCGAGGGTGCCAACGCCACGGTGAAGGTCGACACCTATCTGACCAACAGTAAGATGGGTCAGACCGTGCGTTACACGGTGTACGATGCCGATGAAAAGGAAATCGCGCAGGTGGAGACCGCGGAGACGACCGCCACGCTCACCATCGAAAACGTGCATCTGTGGCACGGCAGACGCGACCCGTATTTGTACTGCTGTGAAGCGGAACTGATTGAAAACGGCGAGGTCATCGACAGCGTTTGCACGCGTTTCGGTTGCCGTACCTTTACGATCGATCCCGACAACGGCTTTATCTTAAACGGTGAGGAATACCCGCTTCGCGGTGTGTCCCGCCATCAGGACCGCTGGGGCGTGGGTAACGCGCTGACCCCCGAGCATCACACGGAGGATATGGACCTCATCTGTGAGGTGGGTGCGACCACTATACGTCTCGCGCACTATCAGCACGATCAGTATTTCTACGATCTGTGCGACGAACGCGGCCTCGTGATCTGGGCGGAGATCCCCTATATCTCCAAGCACATGCCGGGCGGCCGCGAGAACACGATTTCGCAGATGAAAGAACTCGTCACGCAGAATTATAACCATCCGTCCATCGTCGTGTGGGGACTCTCCAACGAGATCTCCATCGGCGGCAGTGACGAAGATCTCCTCGAAAACCACCGTATCTTAAACGATCTGTGCCACGAAATGGATAAGACGCGTCTTACCACCATCGCGGCGGTGTCCATGTGCAAGATGGACGATCCGTATCTGCAGATCCCGGACGTCGTATCCTACAACCATTACTTTGGTTGGTACGGCGGCGATACCGCGATGAACGGCCCGTGGTTTGATAAGTTCCACGCAACACACCCGACCATTCCGATCGGCTGCTCCGAGTACGGCTGTGAGGCGCTCAACTGGCACACCTCCGACCCGCGCCAGGGCGACTACACCGAGGAGTATCAGGCATACTATCACGAGGAGCTCATCAAACAGCTGTTCACCCGCAAATATATGTGGGCGACCCACGTGTGGAACATGTTTGACTTCGGCGCGGATGCGCGTAACGAGGGCGGCGAGAACGGACAGAACCACAAGGGGCTTGTCACCTTTGACCGCAAGTATAAGAAGGATTCGTTCTATGCCTACAAGGCATGGCTGTCGGATGAGCCGTTCGTGCATCTGTGCGGCAAGCGGTACATCGACCGCGTAGAAGACGTCACCCGCGTCACGGTGTATTCCAACCAACCCGAGGTAGAGCTGTTTGCGAACGGCGAAAGCTTAGGTCGGAAAACGGCAGAGGATCATTTCTTCTACTTTGACGTGCCGAACAGCGGTGAAACCAAACTCGAAGCCGTTGCGGGCGACTGCAAGGACGAGAGCGTCATCCGCAAGGTAGAGGAATTTAACGAGGACTACCGCCTGCGCGAAGAAGGCGCGATCCTCAACTGGTTTGATATCACCGCTCCCGACGGCCGTCTGTCGCTCAACGATAAGATGAGCGACGTGATCTCGACGTTCCGCGGCAAGCTGCTGTTCATGAAATTGATGGGCAAGATGCTCGGCGGCGGCAAAAAAGGCGAAAAGAAAAAGGTGGCGGGCTTTGAAATGACCCCCGAAATGATGGCAATGATGGGCGGCTTTACCGCACTGCGACTCATTACCATGGCGGGCGGCATGATGGACGCGAAGTTCACCAAAGAGGATCTGCTGGAGCTGAACAAAAAGCTCAACAAGATCCGCAAACCGAAAGCGAAGAAGACGAAATAAGACAGTTTGTTTGTGACAAAAGCCCCCGCCGATGCGGGGGCTTTTGTTGCTACACCTCATCCACCGCAAGCGGTCCCCCTTCCCCTCAAGGGGAAGACCTTGTAGGGCGCGCATTATTTTTGTGTAAACAGTGGAAATATATCCCGAAATATGGTATAATTAGTAGAATAAAACATTCGTAAGAGGAGGTTCTCGTATGAAAACCAAACTCTCCCCCCGCTTTTGGTGCGCGCTGACGATCTTCAGTTTGATGGGTCAGGTCGCGTGGGTCGTGGAAAACATGTATTTTAACGTGTTTATCTATAAGATGTTCCACGCCACCGCCGCCGATATTTCCTTGATGGTCGCGGCATCCGCCGTCACCGCCACGCTCACCACCGTGCTGATGGGCGCGTTGTCGGATAAGATCGGCAAACGCAAGCTGTTCATCTGCGTCGGGTACATTTTATGGGGTATTTCGATCTTCAGTTTCGTGTTTTTATCGAACGGTGTGATAAACCCCGCGGCGGCGATGACCGCCAACCTCACGGCGGTGTGTATCTCACTGACGATCATCCT
>JAFSGO010000006.1 GCA_017440765.1 Clostridia bacterium | reverse complement strand
TGATCGCTCACGTCTTTTTGCTCCGGCTTTTTCGTTTTACCAATGGCAAAGATCGCGCTTTCCAGTAACGCCATTTGTTCTTGGAGCAGTGTGAGTCGTTCGCCGGACCCTTCTGTTATTTCAATGTGGACAATACCCAATTTGCGAAGCGTTTTTAGGGTTTCATTCTTTTTGTTTTCTCTGATAATAAGAGAAACTTTTTTCATAGGCACGATCATAATGCATAAACCTCCTGTTTGGAAGCCGCAGCATTACGAAGGGCTATCTTGCGCTTTGATATTTTTGAACGCACGACGGCACTGACCTGTTGGTCTGCCATATAGATCGATATTTTTTTGATATTTTCCTCTGTTTCGGGGATTTTCACCTTTTCAAACAAGTTAACTCGTTGAGAAGTCGCCAGCAACTCCTTTTCTAAGAGCTTCACTTGTTCATCCAACACTTCCGCCTCTAAATCGAGTGCCATTGCCGTTTCCATATGGTTTGCGGCGATATCCACCCAAAGAGGCGTTTCGTAGAGATCGTATTCTCCTCGTTCAAAATCCGCGCCCTCAAACGTCGGAATATCAACACCCGCAATGTTTCCCGTTCCTTTGCGAATATTGCGGACAGTTATGATTCCTTTGGGGAAGGCATCCGTTTCGCTAAAAACAGCGATCCATTCTCGGAATCCCAATTCCAGGTTTTCTCGTTCTTTTCTCACTGCTTTCGCCTTGGCTTCAATGGTGCGGATCTCGGATTGGAGTTGTTGTTTTTTCAGTGTCAGAGTAGGCAAATATCGACGGTACATTTTCAGTGCGTCCTTTTGTACCTTTAACTCGTTTTTAGTTAATTTGATTTTTGCCAAAACCACAGACCTCCTTGGTGTGACAGAGCATGAACTTCGTCACGGTTTCGAGCTCATTTTTGCAAGGTTTAATCAGGCCAAAACTCATCCGTAAGGTCCGACTTGATTCCGGTTTCATCTTTCTCAAAGCAATCCGCCAAAATCTTCCAACCCAAATCAAGTGCCTCTTCCAGCGGAAGATTAACGGACAGCGACATCAGTTCACTTTCAAAAAGATCGCCGTATTTCAGCAATTTTTCATCCCAACGGCTCATGGAAAAGCCCATGTTTTTCTTTTCAAGCGTTTCTTTGTACGACGAATACAACCGAATCATCGCATCCATCAGCGCCCGATGGTCTTTTCTTGTTTTGCTGTTTACGTTTTGCTTGAGTCGAGAGAGAGAACCAAAGGGCTCAATGCGACCGCCTTTCAGGTAATACTGACCCTCCGTAATATAACCGGTATTGTCGGGAACGGGATGAGTCACGTCGTCGCCGGGCATCGTGGTAACCGCCAAAACGGTAACCGAGCCGGAATTTGCAAAGTCGACCGCCTTTTCGTAACGTGATGCCAGCTGTGAATACAGATCACCGGGATACCCGCGGTTGGACGGCACTTGCTCTTGCGTGATCGCAATTTCTTTCATGGCATCGGCAAAGTTCGTCATATCGGTCAGAAGCACCAAAACGTCTTTGTTTTGAAGCGCAAACTGCTCGGAAACGGCCAATACCATATCGGGAATCATCATGCACTCAACGGTAGGGTCGGAAGCCGTATGAACGAACATGACGGTTTTGCTTAATGCACCGCCCTTGGAGAGCGCATCCTTAAAATACAAAAAGTCATCGTATTTCAGTCCCATGCCGCCAAGCACGATGACGTCTGCTTCGGCCTGCATGGCAATACGGGCAAGAAGCTGGTTGTACGGTTCGCCCGAAATCGAGAAGATAGGCAATTTCTGAGAAACGACCAGCGTATTAAACATATCGATCATGGGAATGTTGGTTCTCATCATGCGATTGGCAAGGATCCGTTTGGTAGGATTAACGGAAGGCCCGCCGATGGGCTTCATGTTGTCGGTAAGAGCAGGACCTTTATCCCTCGGCTCGCCCGAACCGTTGAATATACGTCCCAACAGATCTTCGCTGAACGATACGCGCATTTCGCGGCCGAGAAAACGTACTTCATCTCCCGTGGAAACGCCCTGGCCGCCGGCAAAGACCTGCAGGGATACCAAATCTCCTTCAATCTTGTTGACCTGAGCCAAAGATTTGCCGAACCGCGTTTTGATCTGTGCCAATTCCTTGTATTGAACGCCGGTTGCTCGGACAGTGATAACGTTACCGGTAATCGATTCGATTCGGTTATATACTTTATTCACGCTCATTCACCGTCCTTTAACAGTTTTTCGGCGGGTGCGGATAAATTGCCGTCACCCTCGCGATATAATTCATCGATCGCCGATTCCGCCTTTGTAAAGCCATCGCTTTCAAACTCGGTATAATTCCAGTCGATAAATCTCTGGCGCATGCGGTTAAAGTAGCTGCGGGCATCATCTTTGCTTTGGAGAGCGTAATCACTGCCCAAAATACAGACCAGTTTATCAGTAACGTAGCGCTGACGCAATTTCCCGCAGTTTGCCTCGACCAAATCAAAGGAGTTTTGTTGCAGATACACGGCATCGAGCATTTCGGATTTCAAGTAGGTAATATAATCTTCAAGCGTCGTACCTTCTTCACCGACCACCTTCATCATGGAGCCGATCTCGTCGCCGTGGTGTAGAATCCCTTTGCAAAATTCCAACTTCTCCTTATCAATAACACTGTTATATTTAGACCATGAGATAAGCGGATCAATAGCGGGGTACTTTCTGGCGTCCGAACGCTCGCGGGAAAGACCGTGGAAAGCTCCCACAACCTTTAAGGTTGCCTGCGTTACGGGTTCCTCGAAGTTACCGCCCGCAGGGGATACGGTACCGCCGATGGTAACGGAACCGTTACTGCCGTCAGGCAAGCGGACGTAACCTGCTCTTTCGTAGAAGGCGGCAATATACGATTCGAGATACGCGGGGAACGCCTCTTCACCCGGAATTTCTTCGAGTCGGCCCGACATTTCACGCATAGCTTGCGCCCAGCGCGACGTGGAGTCGGCGAGCATTAAAACGTGAAGTCCCATCTGTCGATAGTACTCAGCCAGTGTTACCGCCGTGTAAACCGAAGCTTCACGGGAGGCGACGGGCATCGAGGACGTGTTGCAGATAATAATGGTTCGTTCCATGAGCGAACGACCGGTTTTCGGATCGGTCAGTTCGGGGAACTCCGTCAGTGTTTCCACGACTTCACCGGCACGCTCGCCGCAAGCGGCGATGATCACGATATCCACGTCCGCATATTTCGACGTGGTATGCTGCAACACGGTTTTTCCTGCACCGAACGGTCCGGGAGTACAATAGGTTCCGCCTTTCGCAACGGGGAAGAACGAGTCGATCAGGCGCACCTTCGTTTCCATGGTTTCGACAGGTGCCAATCTCTCGCTGTAGCATTTTACGGCACGTTTCACGGGCCACTTGAAAGACATGGAAAGGGGAATTTCGCGGCCTCGTTCATCGGTTATAACCGCCACGGTTTCTTTAACGGTATAGCCGCCTTTGTCGGCGATGGATTTTACCGTATAATTTCCAAGCAGATAGAAGGGAATAAAAATTTTATGGGTAAACGGACCTTCGGGAACCGTGCCGATGTATTCACCTGCACGAACAACATCGCCAACAGCGGCAGTCGGTGTGAATTCCCATTTTTTCTCGGTATCCAGTCCGTCTGCGTAAATGCCTCTTTCTAAGAACCAACCGGCTTGCTCCGCCAAAACAGGGAGCGGGTTCTGCAGTCCGTCATATATCTGACCAAGCAATCCGGGGCCAAGATCGGCGGAGAGCATATCTCCCGTAAATTCCACTTCGTCTCCGCATTTGATGCCGTCCGTCATCTCGTAGACCTGCACCTGAGCAACGTTACCCTTAATGCGGATGACCTCACTTTTCAGAGCGGTATTGCCAACCAAAACGTAGCATATTTCATTCATGGAAACGTTGCCGTCAAATTCGACAGACACCAAGTTTCCGTTTATGCTAACTACTTTTCCTTTGTTTTCGGTCATGGTATTACCTCCAACCGATCTCCATTTACTATGGAGTCGTAAATCGTTTTGTACGCTTTTTCGCCGGAGCTCGTGTCAAACCGCCTCATGCGAAGAAGCAACTTCAGTTTAAGTCCGTAATAGAAAATGTATTCTTCAGAGAAGCTATCCATCGGTCTGAGAGCTTCTAAGATTCCCAAACGGAAATGATTCAGATATTTTTCAGCTTCCATTGGATTTTCGGTTTCCAAAGCCGCACTTGCCGCCTTGCTGTATTCCACGGGAAAAATCCGATTTTCCGTATCAAAGGGTTTTCTCAGTTTCTCCGCACGAACCTTACCAAGGGCGAATCGCAAATTTCGTTCACTTTCATTCCATGCGTCGATAAAAGCACAGCCCGAACTTTCAGCGCTTTTTGGCGGGGATAAGGTAAGCTTTCTCATAGCCGCCAGCGACTTTTTTCCTAAAAAGCGATTGCACAACTCGGTAAATTGATCTTCGGAAATGGGAAGCGGCGCGTTTTCAGCAATCCCGTCCAAAGACGGAAGCTGTGAAACCAGATAATACTCAGCCATATTACTCCGCCTCTTTCAAAAGTTCGGTAACCTTAGGGCTAAGATAATTTGAAAGCATATCCACAACCGCCTCCGCTGAATAATCATAATAGGCGCTTCCGTTATTCACGGCAATACGGAACCCGCCGTCAAACGTATCGTTTGCTTTAAGCGTAATACCGTTTACCAGTTTTTCTTTAAGAGCTGCCCGTATCGTTTTTTCCAGTTTCTGAAGATCCTCGGTGTTTAAGATCACGGCGATATCTTCGGCATCCGGATTATTGGCCCAACCGGCAACAACGTTAACGATAAGCTGTGACAGTGCCTCCGATGAATACACGGCAGAAACGTTTTCTCCGATAATGGCCTTGAGTTCTCTTGATACACTTTCTCTGAAAGAGATCAACAAGTTGCGGCCCGCCTGACGGATGGCGTCTTCACTTGATTTTGTCATTCGATCCGTCTCGGCTTTTGCATCGCTTAACATTTTATTTGCCTGCGCCGTTGCTTCTGCAATGATCTTTTCGGCATCGGCTTTTGCCGCATCGACAATCGCCTTGGCTTGTTCCTCGGCGGTTGCCACGCCTTCTTTTTTAATCTGCTCGATCAGTTCCGCAACTTGAATTTCCATACTTCTATCTCCTTTTTACCATGTGATTTAGCCGTTGTTAGGCCCCGGAAAACAAAAAGGAACCAACGTCCTCTGCAGCCAGCTGGTTCCTTTAAAATCGTTTTAAATACTTGCTTTCAAGCATTGTAGCACATTTTTATGTTTTTTGTCAAGGTTTTTGATGGGTAACGATACAAAAATTCAACCATTACTCAATCAAGTGGTGACATTTGCGGTGCTTCTTTTTACTTCTTTTCAAGACATACCACACACTCAATGTGCTGTGTGTGTGGAAACATATCGAAAGGTTGAATGTAGGTAACGCGGTATCCGTTTTTGGTAAGCACACGCAGGTCGCGTGCCTGCGTTTCGGGGTTGCAGGAAATGTATACCACCTTTTTCGGTGCTAATGTGATCAGCGAGTTTAAAAACGGCATATCACTGCCCGCCCGCGGCGGATCCATAAAGACCACGTCAATGTGTTGCCCTTCCTCAGCAAGAGCGACCATGTATTTACCTGCATCGGCTTCAATGAAATGTGCGTTTTTGATATTGTTGCGTTTTGCATTTACACGGGCATCCCGCACGGCATCGCCGTTGACCTCAACGCCCACAACCTGACCGGCGGATTTTGCCGCGATCAAACCGATAGTGCCGATTCCGCAATACGCGTCCAACACCGCTTCCTTGCCTGTAAGGCCGGCAAGCTCGATTGCTTTACCGTACAACTTTTCGGTCTGTGTCGGGTTGATCTGATAAAACGAGCGGGGAGAGATGCGAAACACACACCCGCAAAGCGTATCTTCAATATATCCGACACCGTGCAGCACTTCCTCGCGGTCACCGAGTACCATACTGGTTTTATGAGGATTGATATTCAGCACCACCGTGGTGATTTCGGGATGCCGCTCCAACAACGCTTGTACAAACCGCTTTTTCAAGGGGAATATCGGGTGCGCGGCAACCAATACCACCATTACTTGACCGCTCGTAAACCCGCGGCGGATCAGCACGTGGCGCAAAAATCCTTTGCGGCTGTCCTCTTGGTAGGGGAGCATCTGGAATTCGGGGAGCATACGGCGGATGGAGACGACGATCTTATCGGCGGTTTGATCTTCGATCTGGCAGGAATCCACCTTGACAATACGGTGCGTACTGGATTGGTACACACCCGATAAGATCTCACGCCGTCTTGTCAGGGCAAATGCTGCTTGCACCTTATTGCGATAGTGGTAAGGAAAGTCCATACCTACGATCGGCGAAACGCGGTGATATCGACCGAGCAAGGAAATCACTTTTTCTTGCTTGTAAGCGAGTTGTCGCTCATAACTCATGTTTTGCAGCTGACAGCCGCCGCATTTTTTAGAGAGCGGACAGCGTGGCAGTGTTGCGGTTTGCGCCATTTATTTTCCCTCCAGGAAGTAGGTGGCCTCCATATCGGCAACGGACAAGGCAAAGGCGAGCGGGAACATTTCAAACGCTTTGCCGACGTTGCGCGCATCCTCGTCGCCGGCAAATCCCATGTGATAGCGGATTGCAAAGGCCTCTTCGCGTGTCAAGCGCATGTAACCGGAGAGAATATATACCGATTTTTCGCCGTGACCGTAGGGGAGCTTATCGTCGATCTCGTAGGTGGGAACTTTCTGCCATACGCCGTTTTCATCCTTGACGTTGCGCGTACCCGGTTTGTAAAAATTGATCTTGCACACGTCGTGTAACAAAGCGGCAATAGCAATGCTTTCCTCACTGTACCGGAGTCCGTACACTTCTTTAACCCGCTCGCGGTCAAGATACTGGTGCAGACAATCGTATACGTTTAAGCTGTGTTCCACCAGACCGCCCTCGTAGGAGCCGTGAAACCGTGTGCTGGCGGGGGCGGTGAAGAAATCGCAGGATTTGGATTCCAGATACTCTAAAAATTTGTCAGCGCCTTCACGCTTGATATGCTCTTTGTAAAGGGCGATAAACCGTTCTTTCGGGCTCATAGCGTACTCCTTTTCCTCATAGAAATATCGTATTGATACCAGTATAAAGTCTTTTATGTAAAATTTCAAGATTTCTCGTGACAAAAGGCGCAGAATGTTGTACAATATCTTGGTGAAAAGGGGATAGAGTTATGAAATCGTTTTTCAAACGCTTTATGGTCACCATTAAAGGTTTAATCATCGGCTCCTCCATGGCGGTGCCCGGCGTCAGCGGCGGTACCATGGCGATCGTTCTCGGTATTTATGACCGTTTGCTCAGCGCTATCAGCGGTATCCGCAAAAATTTCAAAGAAAACGCGTTGTTCCTCGTCCGTTTTGGTTTGGGCTCCGCAATCGGTTTGGTACTGTTTTACGAACTGATCGGTCACCTGCTTGAGGTGTTCCCGATTCCCGTTGCGGCACTGTTTTTCGGCGCGGTGATCGGCGGCGTTCCCACCTTGCTTTCTAAGATCAAGCCCTCAACTGTGACGGCGAAATTTTGCATCACCTCGTTGCTGTGGGGCGTTTTGGGTGTCGCGATCGTACTTGGTGTGGCGAATATTTTGGAGATCCTCAAATGGATCGGCGCGATCGGGCCGGACGTTACTTCGCTCGTGTCCAACGCCGATAGTATTACCTTCACAAATGTCCTTTTGTGGATCGTAACCGGCTTCGTTATTTCCATTGCGTTGATATTGCCCGGTATTAGTACTTCACATATGTTGATCATTTTGGGTATTACCAGTATTTTAAGCATGCCGTTGCCGGCACTTGCTGTTATCGGCATCTCGTTGCTGGTTGGTATTTTCGCTATCACAAAACCGCTTGAATGGGCAATGAACCGCTTTACACGTCCGACGTATTGTGTCATCATCGGTTTCGTTCTCGGCTCATTGTGGGATATCTTTGAAGAACGGATCATTCCCGGATTTGCGGCACTCGGCACGGTGTGGTGGCACTGGGTGTTGACCATTGCTTCGGCAGTTGTTTTGTTTATCGGTGGTTTGATCGGTCTTTTGTATCTTTCGCGTTTTTCGGATGACTAAAAAAGGGATGAGGCGTTGGCCTCATCCTTTGTTTTTTATATTGATATTTTCTTTGAGTGACAGTATAATAGTACTGTTACGAGGAGCGTGATGAGATGAATTACTCAGAATTTTATACGTCGTTGTCCGGCAAGCGGGTGGCAGTTTGCGGTATTGGTCGTAACAATACGCCGGTCGTGCTGCAGCTGCTGGCTCACGGAGCCAAGGTGACGGCTTGTGATAAACGTACTCGTGCGGAACTCGGCGAAACGGCCGAGGTGCTCACGCGGGCGGGAGCCACGCTTCAGCTTGGTGAAAGCTATCTCGATACCCTGGACGCAGATTTGATTTTGCGCACCCCCGGCATGAAACCGTACCTGCCGCCGTTTGAGACAGCGCGCGCCGCGGGGAAGACCGTGACCTCCGAAATGGAATTGTTTTTCGATCTGTGCCCCGCACCGATCTATGCGGTGACGGGCTCGGACGGCAAGACCACGACTACTACGGTTATTGCCGGCTTGTTGGAGGCCGCGGGCAAAACAGTGCATCTCGGCGGCAACATCGGCAGACCGCTGTTACCGAGTATTGAAGAAATTACTGCAGAGCACACCGCCGTAACGGAACTTTCCAGTTTTCAGCTCACCATGATGACGCAAAGCCCGAAGGTAGCGGTCGTTACCAACGTTGCACCCAATCACCTGGATTGGCACACCGATATGCAGGAATATATCGATGCCAAAAAGAATTTAGTGGCACATCAGCAACCGACCGACCGCGCAGTACTCAATGCGGATAACGAGATCACGGCTGCTTTTGCCGCTGATTGCACGGGCGAGGTGTGGCTGTTCTCGCGCCGCCATCCGGTAGCGCGCGGCACCTATCTCGGCGAGGATGGTATTCTCTACGGCACGGACGGCAATGAAACCGTTGCCATTATGCCCGCATCGGATATTCGCATCCCCGGTGTGCATAATATCGAAAACTATTTAGCCGCCTTCGCGGCTGTTTGGGGCGTGGTACCGGTATCGGTGATGGCAGACTATGCCCGTACGTTCAGCGGTGTCCCACATCGCTCGGAATTGGTGCGGGAGCGAAACGGTGTTCGCTGGTATAATGATTCCATCGGCTCGAGTCCGTCGCGCACCATTGCCGGTTTGAAAGCTTTTAAACAAAAGGTGATTTTGATCGCGGGCGGGTACGATAAGCACATTCCGTACGATCCGCTCGGTCCGGTCGCCGCCGAAACGGTATCTACCGCTATTTTACTCGGCGCCACCGCTGGCGCGATTGAAACCGCCATACGTGCGTCATCCGATCTGCCGATCTACCGTGTTGCCGACATGGCAGAAGCGGTCAAAACGGCGGATCAAATCGCGAATAAAGGCGATATTGTGTTCATGTCGCCCGCCAGCGCCAGCTTCGATATGTACAAAAATTTTGAAGAACGCGGCGATCACTTTAAACAACTCGTCAACGATTTGTGAGGAAACGCTTTATGGAATTGAAAAGTACGTTACGCGCCCTCTGCTTGGCATCCGGTGTCAACGGCTGCCGTGAGGCGGCGGATGTCGCGGCGCAGTATTTATCGGAGTTTACCGAGGAGATCCACCGTGACCGTTTGGGGAACGTGTGGGGATTTTTGAGATCCGATATCCCCGATGCACCCACACTGTTATTGGAAGCGCATATCGATGAGATCGGCTTTACCGTTACACAGATTGACGATAACGGCTTTTTGCAAGTTGCCCCGTGCGGCGGGGTGGATAACCGCGCCTTGTCGGCGGCACCGATCACCGTGTTAAGCGATCCCCCTTGCAACGGTGTGTTTTGTGCTACACCGATTCACCTTGCCAAGGACGACGCACCGCTGACGGAACTCACGGAGCGCGGAATAGACGTCGGGCTTAGCGCCGAAGAAGCCAAAGTTCGCATTCCGCTCGGCACACGTGCTGTCTTTGCGGCTCATTTTGAGGAATTGCTTAACGATCGCGTTTGCTCCAAAGCGCTGGATAACCGCGCGGGTGTGGCGGCGATTTTATACGCCCTTTCGCTTCTCAAGGGGCAATCTCTGCCGTGCAACGTGGTGGCGGCTTTTTGCGTGCAGGAAGAATTGGGACTGCGCGGCGCAAAAACCGCAGCGTTTGGAATAAGACCGGATGCCGCTATCGTTGTCGATGTCAGTTTTGCGCACACACCGGATGCCGATAAGGCATTCTGCGGCACGCTTGGCGGCGGTGTGATGCTCGGTATCTCTCCGATATTGGATAAAAATATGACGGATTCTCTGCGCGACTTGGCAGAGAATCAAAAATTACCGTTACAGTGTGAAGTGATGGGTGAGACCACCGGCACGAATGCCGACGCAGTCAGCGTGACGGCGGACGGCGTTTCCACCGCGTTGCTATCCATTCCGCTTAAGTTTATGCACACGCCTGCGGAGGTCATTTCGTTGCGGGACGTGGAAACGGTTGCCCGCTTGATGGCGGCATTCGTCGCCGAAGGGGAGGTGTCGGGCCGTGCTTAATACGATAAAAGAACTGTGCGCACTTCCCGGCATTTCGGGCCGCGAGCACGCTGTGCGCGACTATATCATCAAGCAGTTGCAAGATGCCCCTGCGGTCAGTGAGATTCGCGTGGATCGGTTGGGGAACTGCATGGTTTCTCTCAAAGGCCGCAAAGCCGCACCGAAAGCGGTGGTATTTGCCGCGCACATGGACGAAGTAGGCGGCATGGTGACTGGGATCACCGAAGACGGGTATTTACGCTTTGACACGGTCGGCGGCATGACGCCGGACGTGCTGTTTTCCCGCACGGTGTGGGTAAACGGTCACCCCGGTGTGATCGGCGGAAAAGCGGTGCACCAGTGTAAAGGGGAGGAAAAGACCAAAGTCCCCGCCACGCGCAGTATGCTGATCGATATTGGTGCCGATTCCAAGGAGGAAGCACGCGCGGTTGTGCGTGAGGGCGATGCCGTTACCTTTTCACCCGCTTCTTTTCCGCTTGCTGACGGCAAGCTTTGCGCCAAAGCACTGGACGATCGTGCCGGATGTGCGCTCTTGTTACAACTGGCACGTACCCAGCCGGAATACGACATCACGCTGGTCTTCACCGTGCAGGAGGAGATCGGCTTGCGCGGTGCCATGACCGCGGCTTTTGCCCTGCAACCGGAGATCGCGGTAGTGGTGGATTCCACCACGGCGGCGGACACTGCAGGTGTGCCGTCCGATAAGCAAGTGTGCCGTATGGGAGAGGGTCCTGTCGTTTCCTTTATGGATCGGCAAACGATGTATGATCCCGCGCTGTATGCGTATATCCGCGAATTAGCGGAGCAACACGGTATCCCGACACAAACCAAAACCATGGTTGCCGGTGGCAACGATGCCGGTGCTTTTCAGCGCACGGGTGAGGGCGCTTATACGGCGGCGGTTTCCTTGCCGTGCCGTTATATCCATTCGCCGTCCTCGGTGCTTAAAGAACAAGATATTACCGATACCTATCGGCTTTTGGAATTACTGCTGAATACTTTGCCCGCATGGGAGACGACGATATGATTTCTTTGATTGATCGGGAACTTCCGTCGGGTATTAGTGGGGGCGAGCCCGTTTCGGGCCGCTTGCTTTCCTGGTGGGAGGCATACCGCGATACCCCCATCGCTCGTTTCTACCAAACGGAGCACGGTGGGTGTGTTGCCGTTATGGACACACAAGGAGTCGCTTGTGTCCCTGCGGAAGATACCGAAGAGGTTGCTGCTTTTTTTGAACTGCAACCCGAAATCCGCTCGGTATATACCACCGATCCCGCATGCTGTGCCGGCAAGGCAAAGCACTTTACGGCGATGCTGGCGCCGAACGTCACCGAAGCAGAAATGCTGGAAACGGTCAGCTTGCGGGAACTGTACCCCTTCTTACAACCGTTCTTTGACGATCTGCCGCCGTTTGAAGCGTGGTATCTGGACGTATCGTACCGCACGCGGCACGGGCTTTGCCGTCACGCGGTGATTACGGATAACGGCGCGATTGCGTCCTCTGCCATGACGGTGGCGGAATGGCAAAACGGCGCGCTTTTGGGCGGGGTCGCCACCGCGCCCGATTACCGCCGCCGCGGCTATGCGGGGCGTTGCGTGCTGAGCTTAACGGCGGCTTTGCAGAAGAAGAGGAAAATGGTGTGGATCTGTCCCTATAACCCGCCCGCACAACGTTTATATGAATCATTGGGGTTTCGGGCACACAGCACCGTGACCGTTATCGAAAGGAAGTAACGCACTACTATGGATACACAGTTTTTTAACGTTGATCCCCGCTTACAAGCGTTGTCAAACGAAGCGATGATAGTGGCAAGGGCGGCGTTTGATCGTATCGATGAAATCACCGAATACAATCAGCAGAAAGTACTATCTGCTTTTATTCGTCATAAAGTAAGCGAAAGTCATTTTGCCTCCACCACCGGTTACGGCTACGGCGATCGCGGTCGCGATACGTTGGAAGAAGTATTTGCGGACGTGATGGGCGCCGAGGATGCGTTGGTGCGTCACAGCATTTTGTGCGGCACGCACGCCATTACGCTGGCGTTGTTTGGCGTACTGCGCCCGGGCGATACCCTGCTCGCGGCAACCGGAAAACCATATGATACGCTGATCGGCGTGATCGGCGCGGACAAGCCGTCCGACGGCTCACTTGCGGAGTACGGCATCGGTTACAAGGAAGTGTCTCTCACAAACGGGTTGCCCGATCTTGACGGGATTGCCGCAGCATTAAGGGAAGACCCCGCCATTCGCATGGTACATATTCAGCGTTCCCGCGGCTACGATCTTCGTCCGTCTTTATCCGTTGCCGCGATCGGCGAGATCATCAAGACCGTTCGTGCCGTCCGCGCGGATGCGGTGGTATTTGTGGATAACTGCTACGGCGAATTTGTCGAAACCATTGAGCCAACGGCGGTCGGCGCCGATCTGATGGCGGGCTCGCTCATCAAAAACCCCGGCGGCGGTATTGCCGAAAACGGTGGCTATATCTGCGGGCGACGTGATTTGGTCGAGCAGTGCTCGTATCGTATGAGCACGCCGGGGCTCGGCCGAGAGGTAGGCGCTTCGCTGGGACATAACCGCGCACTGTTTATGGGCTTGTTCCACGCACCCCACGTGGTAGGCGAGGCATTAAAAACCGCTACGTTTGCCGCCTCTTTGTTTGAACGTCTCGGATATCGCTGCACACCGACAACTGAGGAAGTGCGTGCCGACATCATCCAAGCCATCTGTTTAGAGAATTCGGATGCGCTGATCGCGTTTTGCCGCGGTATTCAAAGCGGTGCGCC
>JAFSGO010000051.1 GCA_017440765.1 Clostridia bacterium | reverse complement strand
CCATCACCACCATCACCACCATTGCCGCCATTGCCACCAAAGCCGCCCAAAACATAAAGGTAGCCCCCTTGTACTATCAGAGCGCTAACATCAATGCCATTTGAGCCGGAAATTCCATCCTGCCCATCCGTGGCGTCACTTCCCGGAAGACCGTAATACTTACCATATTCTGCATCTTCGCCATCAGTACCCGCCGTGCCATTACTGCCATTAGAACCATAAACGAAAATATTGCCGTCAAGAATTTTAAAATTCCCATCGCCGAAAAGCCCTTTAGATATGTTGATTTCACCGCTTTCAATAATAAAATCACCCTGTGAAATCTTTGTCCCGCTCTTAACTGTAAGTTTGCCAGTGTTTTCAGCCCCGGTGCTAAATAAACTATCTCGGATAACAAACTCAGCAACACTTGAGGAAATTGTCATAGTGCGTTCATAGGTTAATTTGTATCCATTCAAATCAATAGAATGGCATAAAATATCCGTATTGCTACTGTATGTAATATCATTCCACAGAACAACATCAGCATTAGCAGTTGTTAATGCCGTTTCCAATGTTTGTGCGTCATAAACGTTCACAATCGTGGTTTCTGCACTTGCGGTAAAGGTAAAAGCACCTGATGGCACTACCGAAACGATTAAAATTAAGGTTACTACAATTGATAAAAATTTTTTCATTCTCCTTGTAACTCCTTTTGATTCATTTTTGAAAATATTTTTACTATTAATCATGTAATCTTTTTTAGCATTTCCGCACCATAACCGGAAACCGCAATAAATTCTCTTCCGTCTTTAAATACTTGCTGTATCCATTTTTTGTTTATTAATTGATCAATAAATGCAATTGCATCATCTCTTTCATTTCCATGTAATTCATTTATCAAAAAGGAATCCAATTCTTCCTTAGGACAACAAGCCCCTTGATTTTTCAGCCAACCTTTTAAAAAAGTTAAAATTTTTCTCTCCATAATCTATTCCCCTCCAAGTTTGATCGCCATTTCGTTAGTTATATATCACTAATTATACGCACTTCGGCAGGATTAGTCAATAACAATTAGTGAAAAATAACTAACAAGCTATTTTATAGTGATATATCATCTAGCTATAGGAATACTAACGATGTAGGTGATAGGTATGGGTATTTGCGAATTTACGGTAAACAGAATATATGAGCTCTGTCGCGAACGCAAAATCACGCCGAATGCGCTGAGTTATATGTGCGGCGTTCCGCAAGCAACTATTAAAAGCATATTAAATGGCGAGAGTAAAAATCCGGGTATCGTAACCCTTAAAAAAATTTGTGACGGGCTTGAGATTACCATGATGGAGTTTTTTGATACGCCGGAATATAAAAAACTTGAACAAGAACTTAAATAATAAACTCTTTGGATGCATTAGCGCCTATTTTACAACCGCTAAAAAACGCATCCTTAACCTCTAAAAAGTGTATCTGCGATGTTAGTTCAAACAGTTGTTCAAAACAGTTTGTTTGTTCTTCATTTAATTTATGCCGAAGTTCCTTTTCTTTTTCTAATGCACCCTTCGCAAGAGAGGAATAGTCCGGCTCAGACGCTACGCGTTGCTCTGCAAGGTAATCATAAAATAATTTGTTCATGATATTTTCCATTTGTACGCCTCCGTTCTTTCTAAAAGTTTAAGGCATTAACTTTTAGAAGTCTTATGCTATCAGCATACAAATCAAGAAAAATGCCGTGCTTTGTCGCAAGTTGACAAAGCACGGCTTGTTTATTATACTTGTTAAGTAGATAATGGATCGAAATCAGGTGTTATTACATGGTTAAAGATACTGCAAAAATAGTAGAAGAATTAGATGTTTGTCCCGATTTTAAAACCTTTTATAATGAAAACAAAGACTATCTGGTCACCGCCTCGCTGTCCGAGCTTCTCACAGAACTGCTGGAAAAAAAGGGGCTTCGCAAAGCCGACGTGATCAAAGCGGCAGAATTGTCCGAGGTATACGCCTACCAGATCTTTTCAGGACTACGCGTACCGGAACGCAAAAAACTGCTGTGCCTCGCCATCGGCATGGGACTGGATCTCGAAGAGGTGCAATCCCTGCTCAAATGCGCGGGATATTCGCCGCTGTACGTCAAGCTTCCGTTCGACAGCATTGTGTTGTACGGCATTTGCAAGAAACTCTCGGTCGTTGCGGTCAACGATCTATTATTTGAGTACGGTCTAGAAACATTGGGGTAATTCGTATGAATAACTGTCCGCATTGCGGCGAAGTCTTGCAGGAGGGCGCACATTTTTGCCCCTATTGCATGACCTCGCTGGACGACAAAACGGTCATCCCGACCCGCATACCAAAACACAAATGGCGGCTGCTTGCAGCAACCGCCGCTTTGTTGTTTGCGCTTTTCGCTCTTGGCACCGTTCTTCTGCTCACCCGCGGTGACGATCCGACCGTCCCTGCAGACGCACCGATAACCACCACCGGTTCGCAAGCAATCGGCATAACGGGCGGCACTACGACCTTCTCATCGATCGAAAGCGGCGGTAACACCGCCACGAAGTCGGAACGCGGGAGTACCCCCACATCCACCGGCGGTACCGATACGGCGACTACCTCCAAAAAGTCCGGTAGCACCTCTTCCAAAACGAGCAGTACAACAACGACGACGACCACCACCGCAGCAAAAGGTGATTCTGCGCAAACAAACACTGTCCAAAGCGGTAATCCCTCCTCCGACACAGAAACGACTACTACCACCGCGGCAACGGCGGTGACGTATACCTACGTCATCGCGACACAAGAAACCGCCTATCCGCCGGGAAAAGCACCGTATTCCTTCACGCCTTCCGACTATGTGGTGATCACCGGTGTGTCGGGTGTTGCAACGAACGGCATATATGAGGTGCCAAAGACCATCGGCGATCAAACGGTCATCGCGATCATGCCGTCGGCATTTGCCGGTGTCAGTGACCATGTCAAGACCGTCATTCTGCCGACCTCGGTACGCACTATCTGGTCAAACGCCTTTTCCGGTTGTTATAACCTAACCGATCTGTATTTTTCTGCCAAGGCCATCGGCATCTATGAAGATGCGTTCCCCGCTGTCGCACAGCGAATCGGCACACTCACCTTCCACAGTCCCTACGACAGCCGCAATTTTGATTTCTACTACTATCGCAACATTGCCGGCGACTACGGCGCACAGTGGGCGCAATGGAACGGGTGAGCGCCATGACACGAAAGGGCTATCTCGACCGTCTGCTCACCGCGTACACACGCGTCGCGGTGCTCAGCGATAAAAACGGCTGCACCGTGTACCGGCTGCGCCACAACACCAAAGGGCAGGATCTCGTGCTGCGCAGTTTCTCTCAGCCGATCGCGGCATACGAGATACTGCGTGACGTCGCGTGCGATGCGCTGCCTCTCATTTACGATACCGTCACACTGGATGACGGACAGATCGTACTGGAAGAATTCATCGACGGTGTCACGGTCGCCGAGATTATGGAAACCGGGAAATATCGTTACCGCGGTGCCAAAGCGGTGCTCACCGCCGTGTGTGAGGCCCTCACGGTTCTGCACCAACGAGGCCTTGTGCATCGGGATGTGAAACCGGAAAACGTAATGATCGACAAGAGCGGTCGCGTGGTACTCATCGACTTCAACGCCTCGCGGCAAGTATCCGACGCGGCAAAGGATACCCTTATTATGGGCACCGTGGGATATGCCTCCCCCGAACAACTCGGCATCACGCAAAGCGACGCCCGCACCGATATTTACGCCGCCGGCATTCTGCTCAACACCATGCTTACCGGTAAACATCCCAGCGAGCAACTCGCGGGCGGCCGCGCGGGCCGTATCGTCAAAAAATGCACCCAGCTGACCCCCATCGACCGCTATCAAACCGCCGCCCTTCTCGCCGCGGCACTGTAATACAACCGCAAACCGCGGCACTTTCACAACAAATACAACGGGGTGGCAATACGCCACCCCGTAACTTTTTATATGTGCCACGCCTCAGCGACAAAATCCGATGCCGCGCACCATGCCTCCCTTGTGTAAAGGGAGGTGTCAGCGAAGCTGACGGAGGGATTGCCTAAAAACCTTCGTCTCATTCCACCGTCACCGACTTCGCCAAATTCTTCGGCTTATCAATGTCACAACCGTTTTCCCTGGCGACGTAATACGCAAACAACTGCAGCGGCACGATCTCGGCGATCGGGGCAAGCAACGGATCCACGCGCGGCACGAACAACATATCGTCGGCAATCGTCGCGAGTGTCTTATCCCCCTTAAACGTCACCGCCAACACCTCGGCGCCGCGCGCCTTCACCTCCACCGCGTTGCTGACCGTCTTATCCGCTACCGCCCCGTTACAGCACAGTGCTATCACCGGCTGGTGCTCATCGATCAGCGCGATGGTCCCGTGCTTGAGTTCACCCGCCGCATACCCCTCCGCGTGAATATACGAGATCTCTTTGAGTTTGAGCGCGCCCTCCAGCGCCACCGCGTAATCGGTATTGCGCCCGATAAAAAACACCGACGACGCGCGGCAATACTTGCGTGCAAGCCGCTCTGTCGCGGGATTCATGTCCAGCGCGTTCTGCACACGGTGCGGCAACTGCTCCAATTCACCGAACAGGCGGTCAAACTCCTCATCGCTCACCGTCCCCCGCGCCTGCGCCGCATACAACGCAAACAGATACAGCACCGCCAGTTGCGTGGTATATCCCTTGGTGGTTGCCACCGCGATCTCGGGCCCCGCATGGGTATACAGCACGCGGTCAGAGAGCGCCGCCACCGTACTACCCACCACGTTCACGATACCGAGTGTTTTCGCGCCGCGCGCTTTGCATTCTTTCATGGCGGCAATGGTATCCGCCGTTTCGCCCGACTGCGATAAGACGATCAGCAGCGTATGCTCGTCCATCAGCGGATCGCTGTACCGCAATTCACTGGCAAGCTCCACCTGCACGGGTAAGCGACACAGCGCCTCAATGGCGTATTTGCCCGCACACCCCGCGTAATACGCCGACCCGCACGCGGTGATCACGATACGGCGGATGTTTTTCAGATCATCCGCTCGCACGTCGTCCAAACAGATCGCTCGCCCCCGCATCCGCGGGGCGATCGTCGCGCGCACGGCGGCGGGCTGCTCAAAGATCTCTTTGAGCATAAAATGATCAAACCCGTCCTTTTCGGCGGCTTGTATATCCCACGCGATATGCTGCAGCGGCTTGTCCACCGTCTGCCCCGCGCCGTTAAACACCGTCACGCCATCGGCTGTCAGCTGCGCGAACTCGCCGTCGTCCAAGTACAAGACGCTCCGCGTATACGGTACGAGTGCCGTCACGTCCGAGGCGAAATACTGCTCCCCGCTCCCCAGTCCTATAATTAGCGGGCTCGCCTCGCGCGCCGCGAACACCGTGTTCGGCGCATCGGCGCACACTACCCCCAATGCGTACGATCCCTGCAAGCGGGATACCGTCTTAATAACCGCCGCTTTCACGTCACCCGTATCATACCGTTCCAGCAGATGTACGATTACCTCGGTATCGGTATCACTCTCAAAATGAAACCCTTTGGCGGTCAGCTCCTCGCGCAACGCCAGATAATTTTCAATAATGCCGTTGTGCACCACCGCAAACCGCTTATCGTTGCTCAGGTGCGGATGCGCGTTCAAATCGGTCGGCGCGCCGTGGGTCGCCCAGCGCGTGTGCCCGATACCAACCGTCCCCGGCACCTGTCGACCGCCCTCGGTCTTTTCACATAAGTTCGCAATGCGCCCTTTCACCTTGCTGACAAGAAGTTGCCCGTCGTTCATCACAGCGATCCCCGCCGAATCGTATCCGCGGTACTCCAGTTTAAGGAGTCCCTCCAACAAAAGCGGTGCCGCCGCCTGCGCACCAACGTATCCCACGATCCCGCACATAGCCCATCCTCCTTATCTAATTACTATCATGGGCATTTTTTTCGGTTTCATTCCGCGAAAAACTGCAAAAACCCCTTGCCTAACCCCCTTCGTATCCTATATAATACTGCTGTATGAACAGAAAGGACTCTGATCCCCCGTGAATAACAAAACGAAGAAGATCGTCATGGCGGCACTCATGGCGGCACTCACTTGTGTCGCGACCATGATCATCAAGATTCCCTCTCCCCTCAAGGGATATGTTAATTTAGGTGACTGTATCGTGCTGGTGGCGGGTTGGATGCTGTCCCCTACGTACGGCTTTCTCGCCGCGGGACTCGGCTCGGCGCTGGCGGACGTCTTTTCCGGCTACATGACCTACGCCCCGGCAACCTTTGTGATCAAAGGCGTGATGGCGCTCGTCGCGTTCTACGGATTCAGATTCCTACGGAAGAAACTCGGCAACCTCCCCTGCGGCATCCTCAGCGGTGTGGCGGCAGAACTCGTCATGATACTCGGGTATTTCGTGTTCGAGGGTTTTCTTTACGGATTTCTCCCGTCGGCAGTCAATATTCCCGCCAACGCCGTGCAAGCCGCCCTCGGTGTGGTGATCGGCGTGTTACTGGCGAAGGTTTTTGAGAAAAGTAAGATCATGAAGTAAGGTGATAACGATGCAAACGTCAATTTACGATCAAACGCACGCAGCCATCCAAGAACTGTGTGAAAAAGCAAAACTTAAAGCGGGCAATCTCGTGGTGGTCGGTTGCTCTTCCAGTGAGGTAGTGGGCGATACCATCGGCACCAATTCCAGCCCCGCCGTTGCCGCGGAGATCTTCCGCGCGCTGTACGATTACACCGCCGCGAACGGCTTATACCTCGCCGTGCAGTGCTGTGAACACCTCAACCGCGCCATCGTCACCGAACGGCATGCCGTGCCGTTCTCAGAGCCGGTCAATGTCGTGCCGCAACCAAAGGCGGGCGGCTCACTGGCAACGCAAGCGTATGCCGCGTTTCGCGATCCTGTCGCGGTGGAGGAGATCAAAGCAGATGCCGGCCTTGACATCGGCTTTACGCTGATCGGTATGCACCTCAAAAAAGTCGCCGTCCCCTTACGCTTGGAAAACAACGTCATCGGCAGCGCCACGGTCCTTGCCGCACGCACGCGCCCGAAATTCATCGGCGGCTCACGCGCCGTTTACGACGAAGAAAAGCTATAAAGTTCGATAGCATCGACTTTGCTCGATGCTATCTTTTTTTTGCAAAAAACTTTACAGATAAGTTGACAGATGTAAAGTGCAGTGCTATAATCTGGCTATTGTTTAAGTTCGAAAGGCAAAGGAACGAGGCACATGAAACGTAAGATCGAACAATTAAAACGCGAAAAGAACGCCATCCTTCTCGCTCACTATTACGCGCCGGCAGAGATTCAAGCCATCGCCGATCACGTCGGGGATTCCTTTTATCTCGCCAAGGTTGCCAAACAATGCGATGCCGATATCATCGTGTTTTGCGGCGTTCGGTTTATGGGTGAGAGCGCGAAAATATTAAATCCCGATAAAAAAGT
>JAFSGO010000050.1 GCA_017440765.1 Clostridia bacterium | reverse complement strand
GACAGGCTTGGTATATCATCAGCACGATAGGGCTGTATATCATCATACTAAGTGTGTATTTCTGTCGGCTTGATGATATACAAAACTAAAGTTTTGATGATATGCAATTCCTGCGGAATTGATGATATACAACGGCAAGCCGTTGATTTATCTTGCTTTCACTGCATTGGTACAGTATAATAAATGTGAGGAAGTGAGTATAATGACATTCTATCACGGAAGTCCCGTTGCCGATTTAACGGAATTAAAGCCGTCGTTATCTGAACACGGTAAACCGTATATTTATTTTGCGACAAATCCATTAGTTGCGCTATTGTATGCTGTAAAACCTGTTCCAAAACCATTTAGCTTTTATCCATATGGCTTTGATGGTGACGGTAATGTTGTTTATTCAGAATATTTTGAAGATGCGTTTAAAAAACTTTATAAAGGCAAAGTGGGCTATCTTTATGAATGTGATAACTTGAACAATATTGAGCAACCAACTCAAATTAACTGTGCATATACTTGTACGGAGAATGTTAAAATCGATAGGGTAATTAAGATAAGTGATTTGTATGAGTATTTTGTTAAGCGTATGGAATTAGGATTATTTAAAATAAAGAGTTTCAATAACATTTCTCAAAAAGAAATGTCGTTTGTGATGCAGGATATGAAAAATACAGTTGAAAAGTATGATTTGAAAAACAATCCAAATAATCCAATGTTTATTTTTATAAATGAACATTTTCCTACAGTAATATAAAACTACATAAAATCCTCGGTTTTGACCAGTTCTTTTTCGGACACGAGAGACAAAATCCCAAACGCAAAAAGCGTTTGGGATTTCTTTTCAAAAAAATTAATCGGTTGACAGCGGAGGGTAAATATGGCATAATTAAAGTGACTATTTTTGAGCGAGTGAGTGGGTGGAGTGTGTGACAAAATTCGGCAAGTGTGCGGCGCTATATGCGGTACTATTCTTGATGATGTGTTGCGTTGTTTTAGCCGGATGCCACAAGGCAAAACCGCAAAATGATACAACAACTACCACCACAAAAAATCACGTCGGTAGTACGAGTACCGTACAGCACGCGGACTCTGATAATCAAGAAGAATCGGATGGCGATGATTTGATCTTGGAAATTGAAACACACGCTACCGAAAGGACGTCTGTAAGCACGGGGGCGAGTACAACACGGAGTAACGCAACTTCGACTCGCAATGCCTCCTCAAGCTCCAGTGCTTCTGTTTCATCAAGCAAAAAGCCACAGCAGTCCAATACCACGACCGAAACGGCGGTGACCACTACGCGTACCACGCAAGCCGGGTGGACACCCGATCTTGGGAAAAAGCCAAAATCATGATCGTGGCATTTAGCGGATATATTACGATAGCGATGGGAGGGACCTAAAATTAAAAAGGAGTATTTAGAACCTACAATCACGTTTGTCTCGTTTATTGCCGACAAAAGCATCGCTTCTTACAGCGTGGCGTCGGATGGTGACATTCTTATTGATACGGATGATCTGTAGAAAACACGCGCATAAATGTTCCAAAGTGCTTAAATTTTAAAAACGTATGCGAGGTATTTTATGTTTAACTTGAAACGCCTTAGAGTGCTCACTTCCAAAGCGAGGTTGAAGGCCTTGCTTGCTGTTGTTGTTGTGTTGTGTATGCTGGTACTCATGCTGCCGGCAGATCTCGGTGCGCTCCTTGTCGGTGCCGCTTCGAATAAGTGGGACGGTAAGCAATTGGAAGCGTTTGAAAACTATAGTAACAGTTATTATAACTTCGCTGACGGAAAGACTGCTTATAAGATTGCCAATGCAAAACAACTGGCGTTTTTGGCGGCGGTTCTAAACGCGACGCCCAGCGCATCTACCGGTTCCAGTTATTATACGGTACAGGTGGATATGGATGGAGACAATACCACGTCGAACGCCACTACTTACCGTTTTCCGGGCACGAAAGCCGGCATTTTTGCCGGTGTGAAATTTGTGCTTACCGCTGATATTGATCTGAATGATCAACAGTGGACACCAATCGGCAATGCTTCTAATAGGTTTTTTGGTACTTTCGATGGTCAGGGGCACGTCGTTAGCGGTCTGTCTTATGTTGATGAAACGACACCCAGTGGAAGCAGCGCCGGAATTGGACTTTTCGGTCAAACCGGTAGTGCGGCTGTTATTAAGAATCTGCATGTTGTAGGTACGATTAAAACCTATCAGAGTAACATGGGCGGTATTGTTGGTTATAGCGCCGGTAGTTTGCAAATGGAAAACTGCAGTTTTTCCGGTAGCGTTCAGGGCGGTGGCTGGAATTATTCAGCCAATATCGGTGGCTTGATCGGCTATCTAACCACGAGCGGCGCGGTTGCGATCACGGATTGCTTTGTTTACGGTGAGAACACAGCGATTACCGGAGTGAAGGCGTCGGGCGATAACCAAAACTCCGGGTATTATAACCCGGAAAACATCGGCGGTTTTGTCGGCTACGTCGGTGGCGGTTGTGACCTCACGATTACCGCCTCGTATACCGAGTGCACCATATCCGGTATGGATGGCTCCGGTGGACTTGTTGGAACGATTGGTTCCGATGTGAATTTGACGACGGTGCTTATCGAACGTTGTTATTCTGATGGCGCCCTTGTATCTGATTTTCGTGCAGGCGGCTTGGTTGGCTGGGTGCGTGACAACTCGAATGATCCCGACGACTCCGAACTCGAACTCACAATCAAGGATAGCTACAGCGTTATGGATTTGACCAATGCCACCAGTTCGACGGCAAGCGGCTTGATTGCTTATTCACGTTCGCAAAACGTTGCAGCAGAGGACGTTAAAATTTCGTTGCTCGGCTGTCACTTTGCAGGTATTAACGCGAAACAACCTATTATGTACTATGATGCTGCGTATTGTACTTTGACGATGGCGGAACGCCTATACTACCGTGCAGGTTCAACCACGGTAAAAACGCACACCCTCCAGGCGTACAGTGAGGAGAAATCCCGCAAGGCGTTCTTAGATGGTACGGTAGCCGTGTTGCTTGGTGATGCGTGGACGATTTCTGAGTCGGCAGAGTATCCGGTGCTTGGTGACCGGGAAGAACCGTCCTTGTCCTCGTTGATCGTGAATGGTGAAGAAATCACGCTTATCGACGGTGTTTTTGAGTACAGAGTGGCAGACGTTGAGAAATCGAAGGAATCGGTTTCGGTTTCTGCAACTGCTGTTCAAGAAGGCGCCACTATTACGGTGAGTGGTGCCGACGAAAATAACTTCGTTGCTCTTGGTGCCTCCGGCACAAACAGTACTATTACCGTTACCGTTACCTTCAACAGCGTTTTTTCCACTACTTATACGGTGAATATTTACCGTAAACCCGGAGAGTGGGACGGTACGGTGTCCGGATCGTTTGCCGGCGGTAGCGGTACGGATACCGATCCGTATCAGATTGCAACGGGTGCTCAGCTGGCTTTTTTGGCTCAGCAAGTCAACAACGGCACGAACTATGCCAAAACGTATTTCAAACTAACATGTGATATTGATCTGGGCAGCATTGCTTGGACCCCGATTGGTAACACTTCGGGCACCCCCTTCAATGGTACCCTCGATGGCGACGGCTACGCGATCACCAATCTGAAAGTTGCAACGAATGCTCAGGCCGGTCTGTTTGGTTTCGCCGCGGCGACCATCAAGAATCTTTCTCTTGCAGGCGACGTTAGCACGACGGCAAGTAACGGTACCGCCGGATTTGTCGCTTATGTATCGGTCTCCGGTAGCATGACCATCAGTAACTGCGTCTTTACCGGCACGGTTACCAGTACGAGTACCACAGAATACGTTTCAATTGGTGCCTTTGTCGGCCATAACTGGAACAGCACGATCAAACTTGATAACTGCGTCGCGATGAACACCACCATCAACGGTTCCAAAAATGCGGTTGGCGGTCTTGTCGGTATCGCGATTTCAGGTACCGACCTTACCATCACCAACTCGTCATTTTCCGGTTCGGTTACCGGTGGTCGTGGTACCGGCGGCTTGGTTGGCGGCATTTATTACGGTAATGGTTCCACCAACCCCACCGATGTGACCATCACGAATAGCTATTCGGAGGGTACCGTCACTTCAACTGCGGTTTCTGGCGGCTTGGTTGGATTTTTCAACAATCAAAACAATAACAACAAACCGATTAAACTTACCATCAAGGATTGCTACAGCACGGCACTCCTCGCCACGGACAAAACTTCCGGTGGCTTGGTTGGTAGTAACCATGGTTGGCAAGATTATCCCAGTAAAATCACGGTTTCGATCACGGGCTCGTACTTTGCGGGCAAAGCAAAGTACCCGATCCTTAACTCAAGCGTCGACACCACCAACAAAACCGACCTGACTCCGATGACCGTGACGTTGAACAATGTCTATTATCGCGAAGGCTCGGCAACAACGGCGACGCCAACGATCGGTAACTTGTCCCCCGAGCTTACCGTCCAAAAATCTGCTGGTGAATTTGGTGACGGCACGGTTACTGCGATACTCAACAACAGTCTTACTACGCCAACATGGGCGACCTCGACGGCCGGCTATCCGGTGCTGAGCGACCTTGCTGCAACGCTTGATGGTGCTTTGGGTGTTGTGGGAACATCTATCCGTACTGAAGGCATACAGGCAATGCGCTTTAAGTTCTCTATTACGGATGCGGCGATCGAATCAAAAGAATTGCAAACGGTCGGTATTCTCGCCGCAAAAGTGTCTGATAAGATCGTTGGAGAACATTTGTATGCACACGATTTGGCAAACAACGCAGATGGCTACTATAAATACGTTGATGCCACCGCATATACCAAGGGTGGCAGTCAATTGGCGTTGATTGATGATGGCTCAAAATTCCTGTTTACGGCTGCGTTATACAACATCACGGAGAATAAGTACGGAATCGATTATATTGCCAGAGCATATGCCAAATTCGTCGATGCCAAGGGTCAAGAAATTGTTGTATATGGCGAACCGATCGGCGAGGAGTACTTTAACTCGATTTACGATGCCGTGGATGCGTTCTTTAATTATCCAAGTTCACGTGGCGTTACGATGCGTGATCTGCTCTTCCTAAAGGAGATTTATGACGAAAGATACAAAGAGGAAGAAGTCCTCCCACCGGATGTGGATATCCGTGCCGGCGGAGACAATGCGCAGGTGGGCGGTGCTGATGACGCAGCAAAAGCTTTACGTGACAAGATTTTGAACGCAAAGGACGTTGATCCGGACGATTTCACGAACGTATATTATATTTCGCCTTCCGGCAACGATGCGAATGACGGCAAGTCTCCTGAGACGGCGTGGCGAAATGTGGATGCGATCAATCTGCACAGCGATGAAATTCAGGCAGGAGATGCCGTGTTGTTTGAGCGCGGCGGTATTTACCGTTCGGTGACATCTCTTCTGGCAGAACCGATTCCGGAGGGTGTGCAAAGGACGGATGCTCAAATGATTGTCTACGCCCAATCAGGCGTGACCTACGGCGCGTATGGTGATCCTGATAAACCGAAGCCTGCTATCTATAGTTGTCATAAAAACTATGCGTGGGGTGAACTTTGGCAGGAAACCAAGTTTGAGAACATCTGGAAGGTTTACACCCCGTGCAGCGATGCCGGTTCGGTCGTATTCAATCACGGTGAGGCAGTTGGTATCAAACGTTTTGGAGTAGGCGTTGATAACAATAACAATGGTAGTGTTGATAAGGACGAAAACGGTAATACGCTGTGGGAGAAAGCAATTACTCCCCAAAACGTGGGTGAATACCTGACCAAAAACTTTGAGTACTACCACGATCACCGTAACGGCGTTTTGTACCTGTATTTGGATAAGGGTTGCCCGAGTGATCTGTACGATGACATTGAAATCTGCCCGCGCGATGGTGTCTTTAAGATCTTGACAGGCGTCGAAAACGTCCATATAGACAACCTTGCCATCAAATATGTGGGCTTCTACGGTATTTCGGCTGCCGAAGGTACAAGGGGTGTCACCGTCACCAATTGTGAAATGGGTTGGATCGGCGGTTGCCAGTGGTATTTCGATACGTTCTCCGAAGGATCCCGTATTGGAAATGCCATTGAATTTTGGGAAACTACGACAGACGCTTTTGTCGAAAACAACTGGATCTATCAAGTGTATGATGCGGGTTTGTCTCCGCAAGGTATCGGTTCCGACGACATTAGCGTTTATACCAATCTGGTGATGCGTGAGAACCTGGTAGAGTATTGCACCTACAGCATCGAATGGTTTGACCGCAACGGCGCTGACGCAAATAAAGATCACGATTCGCAGTGGAACGGTTATTACATTGAAAATAATATTCTCCGTTTCGCCGGTTACGGTTTTGGTCGACAGCGACAGGACGGTAGTCCGGCACCATCCCATATCTGTGGTTGGATGTATAAGTATGATAACCCGTTGTATTTGTACATCCGTAATAATACTTTTGACTGTTCCGAAATGAATACGGTGTACTGGTGGTGGGACGATGAGCGCACATATCCTAATACCGTAATCTCCGGTAACACGTTCTATGAAAAGGCCAGTGCCAGCGGTCTGACAATTCGTTACGGTCCCAAAGGACAACAGTGGAAAGCGACCAATCAGGCAACACTTGAGGAAGCAATTCAAACCTTTGATTCCACTCCGAAACACGTTGAATGGTTGCCGTATTAATACGTGACAAAAGATCCCCCGCTACGCGGGGGATCTTTTTCTTTTGAATGAATTTAAAATCATTCCGTATACTATTAGATGCATTTGACCTGTATAAAAAAAGACCCTATTATCGCAGTGCTATTATATTGTGATTTAAACGCGTAATTGCCAAAAAGGAGGATTTGATATGTTAGCCGTTTTAGCGTTTATCCCCATTTTGGCAACCTTAGTATTTATGTTACTTTTCAACTGGCCTGCCAAATGGAGTTTGCTGATTTCTTTAGCCCTCGCTTTTGTATTTGGTTTTGCTTTTTGGGATATCCCGATCAGTGAACTGCTTGCAAATACGCTTTACGGAATGTTGACCTCGGCGGATGTGCTGATCATCATTATTGGTGCTATTCTTGTGATGAACACCGTGAAGGCGTCCGGGGCTACGGCGGCGATCAATCGCGGATTCATGAATATTTGTCCGGATAAGCGTGTGCAAGCATGTATTATCGGTTTTTCGTTTTGTTCGTTTATCGAAGCGGCTGCCGGGTTCGGCACACCTGCTGCGTTAGCCGGTCCTTTGCTTGCTTCTCTTGGTTTCCCGCCGATGGCAGCAGCCATGATCACCTTGGTTTTTGACTCGGCTGCTGTTTCGTTCGGTGCGGTCGGTACACCGGTAACCGCTGCGTTAAGTGTTTTGGGGTTGTCGGATAACGAGGCATTTGTTACGGGGTTTTCTTTTTGGACCGCCTTGCCGCACGCGATCGTAAGCGTTATTCTGCCGTTGATCGTTTTAATGATGACGACCAAACTGTTCGGCAAGGAAAAATCCTTTAAGCCCGCTTTGGAGGCCGCGCCGTTTGCTTTGTTTACCGGATTGTCCTTTGCGGTACCGCTTCTCTTGGTTTCACTCTTTATCGGCTATGAATTCGCGTCGTTGCTCGCGGCCTTGTTCTCGATTGCCGTGACGGTATCGGCGGCAAAATTTAAGTTTTTGTTGCCTAAAAAGGCGTGGGATTTTGGTGATCCCGCCGAATGGAACAAGGAGTGGCTCGCTACCGGTAAGGTAGCGCCCGCTGCCGAATCCAAAATGTCACTACTCAAAGCGTGGACGCCGTATTTGTTGATCGCGCTGATCTTAGTTGCCACGCGTATTCCGCAACTGGGGCTTAAAGATCTGTTGACGAGTGGTGCGCCGTTTGTCATCACGGTTAATGATCTGTTTGGATTTGACAGCTTGGACTGGAACTTGAAATGGGCATATCTGCCCGGTACGTTCTTTGTGATCGTGGCGTTGATTACCAATCTTCTTCACAAGATGGATAAAAAGAGCATCAAGCAAGCGTGGAAAGATACGGGTGTACAGGTTTCGGGAGCCGCCTTGGCGTTGCTGTTTGGTTTGGCGCTCGTTCAGATTATGAAAAACAAAAACGCTGCCGGCAGCAGTATGATGGACGAGATGGCAAATGCGTTAGCCATGGTGGGTAATGAACTGTATATCTTGATTTCACCGTTCATCGGTGTGCTGGGTGCTTTCGTTTCCGGCTCCGCCACCGTTTCGATGAATCTTTTCTCAAATCTCCAGTACACTGCCGCTACGGTGGTGGGGTTGCCGACGGTGTACGTTTTATCAATGCAGTGCGTAGGTGCGTCAGTCGGTAATATGGTGTGTATCAATAATGCTGTTGCAGCAAGCGCCACGATCGGTGTTACCGGCAGAGAAGGCAAACTGATTAAAATAAACGCCGTTCCGATGGTCATTTATACGATGATTACAGTTGCGCTGTTCTATGTAGTGCTGGCGCTCGGTATTTCGCCGAACGCAATATCCTAGATTTTAAAAGATTGTATTCTTACTTGAACGAGTAAAGGAAAAGCACTTGCTTTGGCAAGTGCTTTTCCTTTACATATCCGGTTTAAAGCTCGGCATCAGTTGCAGTTTAAAGAGATTCGCTGCGTGTTTCTTGTCGATCAGCGCCTTCTTTCCGGGATCTTCCATCACACCGGTGCGGATGTATATGTCCAGCTCCGCGTAAGTGAAGCCGAGATTTTCCTCATCAGTCTTACCACATAACCCGTCGATTGGGGTTTTATCGACCAATTCTTTCGGCAAACCTAACAGATATCCGATTTCTTTTACTTCCGTTACGGTTAGATGGGACATGGGGGAGAAGTCGCCCGCGGCATCGCCGTAACGTGTGGAATAACCGACCCAGTCCTCTGAAAGGTTACAAGTATTTACCACGCGACCGTTGACCGATTGGCTGATGGCGTATAAGGTGGACATGCGGATACGAGGAGGTAAATTGGTTTTGGTTTGTACGGAAACGTCAAGCTCATCCGGGAGTGCGGATAGTAAACTATCCACGGTTTCTTTGATGTTAACAACGTAGTGCTTGATCCCCAGATGGTTGACAAGCAAACGTG
>JAFSGO010000049.1 GCA_017440765.1 Clostridia bacterium | reverse complement strand
CAGGCGCGCATCCTCCACATCGGGAGCGGAACCGCAAGCGCTACCATCGGTCAGCAGCAACGTCGCGCCTTCCACTTCATAGCCCTGTTGTTGTAACAGCCACACCGCCGCGGAACTGTCCAGCCCGCCGCTCATACCGACTAATACTTTTTTCACGGTTCTCACCTCTTTTAAGTAGTATCTGCTGGTATTAAATCAAGAACAAATTATAGTAATCCAAATCCTTTTAAATAAAGCAGGTTTTGAATGATCCATTGTCCTTTCCACCAATTCTTGCTTATTGCCCATTCAGCGGGATAATTACCGCCCCAAGTCCAGCCAATATTCCAAGAGCCATCAACAAGTTGCGTTTTCATAATATGCTCACACTCATAATCAGCGATTTCTTTGTTAGCCGGATAATACTCACTCTCTTTTGAGTTAATAAAACAAGATGGTTGACATACATAACCGCTCCATTTTGAAGTGTCGGTAACGATAAGTTTATTTATAGATTGATGCAATTTCTTCTTCAGTTCTTCAAAAGGAATATCGTTTATTGCATTTCCTCTTTCAAAAAGTTCCGCCATTCTCATATAGCACGCACACGTGTGCATATCATTTATCTCCTCAGGCAAAAGTGCGGCAATCGCTTCGTTGGCAACACGCACGCCTAACTTGAAAATATCGCTTTCTTTATCTGCATATCGAGCAATAAAACCCGCTATTTGAGCAGTTCCGTTGTAATCGGTATGGCAAGCACTAACGCTCTCTGTATGCCACCAAGGAGCGTGTGGATAATCGTTGTTGCTTGGTACGGTAATATCCCACGTTTTACCGTTAAAACATTCTCCGCTCGCATACCACTTTAAAAGACCTTTAATAACCGGGTGTTGATTATCTTCAAAATCAATTTCCCGTATCATTTCACCTGCCGTATTCGAGTGTAACGGTATAGAATTTGGATTCCAACAGTCAGCTTCAACAGCGTGACCAAAGCCGCCGTCTTCGTTTTGATAGTAAGACAATACTTGCATAACCGTTTCTTTACTACCATTTTCAAAATGATATTGAAAGCGAGCTAAATCCAGTGGTCGTGCATTGCGGTACATAAACGCTCTCGCTTTTTCAAAAACCATGTTCATTAGCAATAATTCCTTTTTATTATTTCGTTTTACTTGTATGACAAAAAGCAATATTTTACATTAAGAATCATATCATATCGTCGTTGATGGTGCAAGGGATAATGAAATATGGCTTCGCCATATGAAATAATCCTTGCAGATTATGAAATATTTTTGCCATAGCAAAAATGTGAAATAAAATTCGCCTTTCAACATTTGCAAAGCAAATATTTCATGCGCGTAGCGTATTTCATATTGCGTAGCAATATTTCACTCGCCGTAAGGCGAATTTCATTGAAAAAGAAAAGACAAGTCTTCCGACTTGTCTTTTCTTTTTCTGGAGCTACCGATCCGATTCGAACGGACGACCTGCTCATTACGAGTGAGCTGCTCTACCTGCTGAGCCACGGTAGCACATCGACAGCCCTTGTATTATAACAAACAACGCCCGCTCCGTCAAGAGATTTTTCGAAGTTTTCTCTTTTCGCTTGTATCCCCCTTTATTTTATGGTATGATACCAGTATCTAATGTCAAACGAGGTGTTCCGTTATGGGATTCTTAAAAACCCTGTTCGGTGATTATAGCAAGCGCGAGCTCAAACGCGTACAGCCGCTGTGTGATCGCGTGCTTGCCTTGGAAGAAACCTACCGTGCTATGGATGAGCAAACGCTGAAAGCGCAGACCGAAGTGTTGCGCGACCGTTTAGCGTCGGGTGAAAGCACGGACGATATTCTGCCGGAAGCGTTTGCCACCTGCCGCGAAGCGTGTGACCGCGTGCTCGGCATGCGCCCCTTCCCCGTGCAGATCATCGGTGGCATTATCCTGCATCAAGGCCGTATTGCGGAAATGAAGACCGGTGAAGGTAAAACGTTGGTTGCCACCCTCCCCGCGTATCTCAATGCGCTGACGGGTAAAGGCGTTCACATCGTCACGGTCAACGATTACCTCGCCCGCCGTGACAGCGAGTGGATGGGTAAAGTCTATCGCTATTTGGGACTTACCGTTGGCCTGATCGTTCACGATCTTGATAACGACGCCCGCCGTGCGGCATATGCCGCCGATATTACCTACGGCACGAATAACGAGCTCGGGTTTGATTACCTGCGCGATAACATGGTGATCTACAAAGAACGCAAGGTACAGCGCGGGCATCATTATGCCATCGTCGACGAGGTCGACTCGATCTTGGTGGACGAAGCGCGCACCCCCCTTATCATCTCCGGCCAGGGCGATAAATCCACCGACATGTATAACCAGGCGGATAAATTCGCCCGCACCCTGCGTGTGTTCAAGATCAAGGAAATGGATACCAAAGCGGAGCAAGATACCGTCGACGGTGACTATATCGTGGACGAAAAAGCCCGCACCGCCACCTTAACGCAAAGCGGTGTGAAAAAGGCGGAGCAGTATTTCCACATAGAAAACCTCATGGATCCCGACAACGTCACCCTCTTACATCACATCAATCAAGCCATCAAAGCGCGCGGCGTCATGTCCCGCGATATCGACTACGTCGTGAAAGACGGTCAGGTCATCATCGTCGACGAATTCACCGGTCGTTTGATGTTCGGCAGACGGTATAACGAGGGCTTACATCAGGCGATTGAGGCCAAGGAAAACGTAAAAGTCGAGCGCGAAAGCAAAACGCTTGCCACCATCACGTTCCAGAATTATTTCCGTCTGTATGCTAAGCTGTCCGGTATGACCGGTACGGCAATGACCGAAGAAACCGAATTCCAGCAGATCTATCATCTCGACGTGGTGGAGATCCCTACCAACAAGCCGATGGTGCGTAACGATTTGCCGGACGTGGTTTACAAGACCGAAAACGGCAAGTTTAACGCCGTTATTGAACAGATCATCAAATGCCATGAGCACGATCAGCCGGTACTGGTCGGTACCATTTCGATTGAGAAATCTGAAAAACTTTCCAAAATGCTTAAAAGCCGCGGCATCCCGCATGAAGTGCTCAACGCGAAGCACCACGAAAAGGAAGCCGAGATCGTCGCCCAGGCGGGCAAATGCGGTGCCGTGACCATCGCCACCAACATGGCAGGCCGCGGTACGGATATTCGGCTCGGCGGTAACGCGGAGTTTTTGGCAAAAGCCGAAATGCGCCGTATGGGTATTCCGGAACAACTGATCGTCGAATCCACCGCGTTCGGTGAAACCGACGATGCGGAGATCTTATCCGCGCGGGAAACGTTCCAACAGCTGGAACAAAAATACCGCGAGGAGATCCGTCCCGAAGAGGAAGCAGTCAAAGCGGCGGGGGGCTTATATATCATCGGTACCGAGCGTCACGAATCCCGCCGTATCGATAACCAGTTGCGCGGCCGTGCCGGTCGTCAGGGCGACCCCGGTACCACCCGCTTCTATCTGTCACTCGAAGACGATCTCATGCGTCTGTTCGGCGGCGAGCGCATGAACACCATTATGGAAATGCTCGGCGTGGATGAAACGATGCCGATCGAAAACCGCATGCTGTCAAATGCCATCGAATCGGCACAAAGCCGCGTGGAGGAGCGCAACTTCGGAATCCGCCGCAACGTGCTGCAGTATGACGACGTGATGAACCGTCAGCGCGAACTCATTTACGATCAGCGTAATAAGGTGCTTGACGGTGAGAACGTCCGTCAGTCCATTATGGGCATGATCCGCGAATCGATTGAAGCAACCGTCAACCGTTACACCGTCAGCGATACCGATCGTGATGAATGGAACCTCGACGGTCTTCGCGAATATTATACCGGTTGGCTGCTTCAGCCGAATGACCTGCACTATACCGCGCAAGAACTTGAGGATCTGGAACGCGCCGATCTCACCGAAAAACTGATCGACTGTGCCGAAACGGTCTATGAGAACAAGGAGGCCGAGTACGGCGAGACGTTGATGCGCGAATTGGAGCGTGTCGTGCTTCTGAAAACTGTTGACCGTTATTGGATGGATCATATTGATAACATGGATGAGCTGCGCAAGGGTATCCACCTGCGCGCTTACGGTCAGCACGACCCGGTCGTGTTGTACCGCAAGGAGGGCTTTGATATGTTCGACGGCATGATCGCCGCCATCCGCGAAGATACCGCCCGTTTGATGCTCACCGCACAGATCCGCCGTGAGGAAGGCCCGAAACGTGAGGAGGTCGCGAAACCCGTTGCCACCTCCGCGGACGGCACCGACGCTCCGCGCACCGTGCGCAAAACGCAAGCGGAAAAAGTCGGGCGCAATGATCCCTGCCCCTGCGGCAGCGGTAAGAAGTACAAGAAATGCTGCGGCGCAGGCAGCACAGACGAGTAAGAAAGAAGGCTGTTCCCTGTGAAATTAGGTATCGTTGCTCAGCGGCCGAATTTCATAAATCCTTAAATCTCCACGAAAATCCCATAAAACCCGATGGAATAAGGGATTTTCAAAATGCCGCAAAAATATAACTCCATATAAATTTATGCAATTCCCCGCAGGAATGGTGTAAAAATGGTGTAGAGCGTAAAAATAAAAGCGGCAAATTGACAACGAGAAAAAGCCTTTGCAACACCTAAAACCGACACTATATATAACACAACCCCGCCTCTGCAAATTGCAAAGGCGGGGCGTTTACTTTACTTATTGGAATTAAGTGTTCGGATCATCTGCATGACCGCTTTTTTCTGTTCGGCTGTGAGGCTAACCCAAGAGTCAAAAAGCTCTTTGATTTCGGGAGTCATTTCGACCATATCCCCATCGGCAAAGAATTGAGATATCGTAATACCGAAGCCGGCACAAATTGCTTCTAACGTGCTGATTGAAGGCAAGGTGTTTCTTCGGAAAATGTTAGCAAGAGTAGATTCGGATAAACCACATTCTTTTGATAACCGGTACTCCGTCCATCCACGTTCATCTAACAGCTGACGAAGTCTTTTATGCGTATCCATAGCCTCACCACCTTTCTAAACTTATTTTACCGCTAAACTTAACGGTTTTATACCCAAGACTTGTAATGTATATGCCATTATGTTAAACTGTATACTATAATTAAGTTGAAAGGTATTGAATGGTGTGTTAGATATTTTTACGGTTGCCTTTTTCGGTCACAGATATATAGATAATCCGTATAAGGTGGAAGAGTTGCTTGAGGAACAGATACGGAACCTTATTAACGAAAAAGAGTACGTGGATTTTTTGGTGGGGCGTAACGGCGAATTTGACCAGTGCGTTTCATCCTCAGTGCTTCGTGTACGAAAGAAGCTTAGGGATGATAACAGCGCCCTTGTATTAGTGCTGCCGTATGCAATGGCGAAATATCTCAATAATGAAAAATATTACCACGATTACTATACCGACGT
>JAFSGO010000048.1 GCA_017440765.1 Clostridia bacterium | reverse complement strand
GATGCTGCGGCCCGGCTCAAACGAGATCTTCGGCAAGGTAATACCGAGCGCGGCGGCTTTTGTTTTCATAAAATCGCCAATCTCGGCAATACAACCGTGCAGATCCAGTATGGGGTCGCTCGGCAGATACCGCACGCCGAAACCACCGCCGATATCAAACAGTTTGGTGGTAAAGCCGTGACGTGTTTGCATCTCGGCAATGAAGGTGAGCATGACGTCTGCGGTGAGCAGGAATACTTCGGCATCAAACACCTGCGAGCCGACGTGGCAATGGAGTCCTGCTACGTCAACGTGCGGCATAGCAAGCGCCTTGAGAAGAATGTCTTCGGCGGCGCCCGTTTCGATGGCGAAACCGAATTTAGAATCTACCTTGCCGGTTGACACCGCCTCAAACGTGTGCGGGTCGATGCCGGGGGTGATGCGCAGCAGCACCGATTGACGGATGCCGCGTGCGGCGGCTTCGCGTTCGATAGCGAACAGCTCTTCCTCGTTGTCAACAACGAAATAACCGATGCCGTGCTCCATGGCAAACGCAATATCCTCATCGGTCTTGTTATTGGAATGAAAATAGGTCTGCGACATCGGGAAGCCCGCTTTGAGAGCGGTGTACATTTCGCCGACCGAAACGACATCCACGCCCATGCCTTCTTCGCGCATAATCTCATAGATGCGTTTGAAAGAGGAGGCCTTGGAGGCGTACAGCACTTGTGCGTTGCCGTCAAAAGCGGCAGCTACCGCCGTTTTGTACGCGCGGCAGCAGTTGCGGATGCGGTCCTCGTCCATTAGGTACAGCGGAGTGCCGTATTGTGCGGCGAGTGTGGTGGTATCCTGTCCCGCAAACAGCAGATGCTGTCCGTCTTCGCTTACCGATACGTTTTCACATAACAAATCACGAGTCATTTGGTTTCTTCCTTTTATAGCATCGTTGCCCGCAGCTCGTCGGGGGAGAGCGGGGATAGATCGGCGGGGGCGATGTCAAACACCGTCTTGCAGCCCACCGTGCCGCGCGTTGCCAAACGGCAAACGGCGCGTGCATACGCGACGAGTACACTGGCGGTGAATTCGGGATTGGAATCCAGCTTTAAGCTGTATTCAATCGTGTGGGTATGGGCGTTATCCACACCGGTGGTGCCGGTGCGGATGACAAATCCGCCGTGCGGAATACCGCCGTGGTCACGGTTCAGTTCTTCTTGCGTGATAAAGGTGACGGTGGTATTGTAATCCGCAAAATAATTCGGCATCGTTTTGATCTGTTGCTCAATGGCGGCTTTGTCAGCGCCGTCTTCCACCACAACGTAGCATTCGCGCAGGTGTTTCTGACGGGTGGTGAGTGTAGGCATACTGCCGCTGCGCACCGCTTCCAAGCTTTCTTCGATCGGCACGGTGTATTGCCGTGCATCGATTACACCGGGGATACGGCGAATGGCATCGGAATGCCCTTGGCTGACACCTCTGCCCCAAAACGTATAGTCCTTACCCTCGGGCAATATTGCTGAAGCATACAGACGGTTGAGCGAGAACATGCCAGGATCCCAACCGCAGGAGATGAGCGCCACGTGACCGCCCGCCGTTGCCGCTTTATCGGTGTTGGCAAAATGAGCGGGGATGGTGGCGTGCGTATCGTAACTGTCGATCACGTTAAAGTGTTCGGCGAGTGCGGGTGTCATGTTCGGCAGGTCAGTGGCACTGCCGCCGCAGATGATGAGCACGTCGATCTGATCTTTGTAGTTCAGGATGTCCGCCGCCGCATATACCGGTGTTTCAAACAAGGTGGTGACGGTAGCGGGATCGCGCCGGGTGAACACACCGACGAGCGCCATATCGGGGTTTTGCCGAATGGCACATTCCACACCGCGGCCAAGGTTACCGTATCCGTAGATCGCAATATTCATGGTAAATCCCCCTTTATTGAATGATACCGTGACGGCGCATCAGCGCCAGCAGGGTTTCCTCGTGAGCCGACTCCATGGGGGTCAACGGCAAACGCAGGGTGTTATTGCAAAAGCCCATGGCGGCCACAGCAGCTTTGACCGGAATGGGATTGACTTCGCAGAACAACGCGTCGATGAGTTCCAGATAGTTCAGTTGCATGGCGGCGGCACCTTTGACGTCGCCCGCCAAATATTTTTCACAGATAGCGACGGTTTCGGCAGGGGCAACGTTTGACAATACCGAGATAACACCCTTGCCGCCGAGCGACATGATCGGGACGATCTGATCGTCGTTGCCGGAATAAATGTCGATACTGTCACCGCACAGCGCCGCCACCTTGGCGATCTGCGAAATGTTGCCGCAGGCCTCCTTAATAGCGACGATGTTGGGGTGCTTTGCGAGCTCTGCTACCGATTCCGGTAGTAGGTTGCAACCGGTACGGCCGGGAACGTTATACAAAATGCAGGGCTTTGTGGAAGCATCCGCCACCAAGCGGAAGGACTCGATCATGCCCTTTTGAGTGGCTTTGTTATAATACGGGGTGATGAGCAGCATCGCGTCTGCGCCCACCTCGCACGCGTACTTAGTAAGCGCGATAGCGTAAGCGGTGTCGTTGGAGCCGGTACCCGCAATAACCGGAACGCGACCCGCAACTTTTTCAACACAGAATTTGATGGATTCCTTGTGTTCTTCGTCGGTAAGCGTGGAGCCCTCACCTGTTGTGCCTGCCACGACAATGGCGTTGATGCCTTGCTCGATCTGCCAATCGATCAGTTTGCCGAATTGTACGTAATCAATTTGGTTGTCCTTATCAAAAGGGGTGACGATGGCGGTAGCAGCGCCGGTAAATACGGTGTTTTTCATAGTAATTTCTCCTTTACAAACAAAAAGATAGTTGCCGAAAAGCAACTATCCTGCAAATGAACCTGCCATGCACAAAACAACACAAGCAGGGTATACGCCTTTGCCGGATAGCTCTCCGCATTGCTGCGACAACAGTTGACCTCTTAGTACCAACTGCCAGAACGAAGGGTGCCATGCTTCGCCTTCGGCAACGCACCCCTTTTTCTACCGCACCCTTGGCGGGCTTTGGACGGTAAATACTGATGATGCGATGCGCCTCTATCGGTTACCACGATTCTATCACGCCTTAAAACACGTGTCAAGCATTTTGATTAAAATTTATGAGAGACCCAGCTCTTTCATAATAAACGGTGCAATTTCGTCCACTTGCAAATTCAGCGCATGGGCAAATTCCTGATGAATACAGGTCTCGGCTTCTTTCAAAATTTTTTCGTCGGCGGCATGAAATTTGCGCCCGTTTTTTTCGGATGCCAACCGATGGTGGTGCAGTTCAGCAATTAAACGAATAAGGGTGGCATGGTCCCCCTCGCGCACAAGCTGCAAAAAGTGCTCTTTGCGCTGTAAGGGGTTGTCAATCCACAGAGAGACATCCAACGATACCGAGTGGATAAGTTCGAGGATTTCGTCTTTAGATAACAAACGGCGCAGTTTGATCTTGTCCGAATCGGTCGGTACATAGATCGTTGTTGTGGTGTTTTCGTAAAGAGGCCGCATGACGTAATATATCCGAGTAGTACCGGTAAAGGTTTCGGGGCGAACGGCTTCAATTGTGCATACACCGGCACGGGGGTGCATGACGATATCGCTTTCTTTATACATTAAAAAACCTCCCACACAAGCGGCACAAGAGGCGCGTTGCGCATGATCTGTTATACAATCAGTATATCACAAAAAATCAGAAAGGCGCAAATGGGCATTTTACACAAAAAAGCAGGCGAACCGTGCGGTTCGCCTGCGTGGATGTGATACTTAATAATTCTCGGCGTGAACTTCGAAATAGCTTTTCGGATGGGCACAGGTGGGGCAGAGTTCGGGGGCTTTGGTGCCGACCACAAGATGACCGCAGTTGCGGCATTCCCATACGCGCACGGCGCTCTTTTCGAACACGGCTGCGGTTTCGACGTTCTTCAGCAGAGCGCGATACCGTTCTTCGTGATGCTTCTCGATCGCTGCGACCAGGCGGAATTTGCGGGCCAGTTCCGGGAAGCCCTCTTCGTCGGCGGTTTTGGCAAAGCCCTCGTACATGTCGGTCCACTCGTAGTTTTCGCCGTCGGCGGCGGCACCGAGGTTTTCGGCGGTGCCCGCAATACCCTGCAACTCTTTAAACCAGAGTTTGGCGTGCTCTTTTTCGTTATCGGCGGTCTTTAAAAACAATGCCGCGATCTGCTCGTAACCCTCTTTTTTGGCAACAGAAGCAAAATAGGTGTACTTGTTGCGCGCCTGCGATTCACCCGCGAAAGCGGCTTCTAAATTTTTCTCGGTCTGAGTTCCTGCATATTTGGACATAACTTCAACACTCCTTTTAAATGGTTTTATACTCTTATTTTACAACAAAAATTCACAAAGTCAATATTGACTTTGCCGTGTGTTGGGGGTATGATGAAAGCAGGAATTTTACGGAAAAGCGAGGAGTTACAAATGCGAGTATTAGCGATCGGTTGTCATCCCGACGATGCGGAATTCGGTTGTTTCGGTACGCTGGCGCGTTGTGTCGCGCGCGGCGATGAAGTGTACGTTTGCGGTATTACCAACGGCAGCGGCGGCTCGATGACCTTAGAGCCCGATGAGATCGCGGCGATCCGTGTGAAAGAAGCGGAAGCGGCGGCAAAAGCCATCGGTGCAAAAGAATATTTTAACCTGGGCGTTTATGACCTGTACGTTGATTCT
>JAFSGO010000047.1 GCA_017440765.1 Clostridia bacterium | reverse complement strand
CGGATGAGATAATCCAAACCGTCGAATAACGAGCGTGATTCACACTGCGCGGTGCTGACCGCTATAATTTGGTTTTGCAGGATATACGCGTGTCTGCCCGCTTCGTTCAAAAACGCGTGCAATGCCGCCGACACCGATCCGCCCGTCGCTTCGTAGACCGCCGTGGCGGTGTCGTCCTGCTCGGATAAGCTGGAGGCGGTTTTGAGCCCCTCCACCGCTTGTACCGATAACACGCACGCGCCGTCTTGTTGATGGATCCCCAATGCCGTTACCACGATCTCGCCGCGCAGTGCCGTGTCGGCGTTGCAACCGCAAAGAAGTGGGATGAACAACAAGAGTGCACACAGTCGTTTCATACGCGTTTCCTCCTGTACACAAGCGGTAAACCGAGGCAAAAGAGGGCGAGTACCCCCCAATACAGATAGGTTACCAACCGCCATTGTCCCGAAAACCCGAGCGTGCGGGTGAGTACCATCAGCACAATGAGCGCGAGCGCCCCCAACGCAGCGGACGGCAAGCGGGATTTTTCGCCGAACAGATAGCGCGCGTGGTCAAGGTAAATATAGCCGAACAGCGACACCCGCACGAAAAACGTGCCGAGCCACAGTGCCACTACCAACAGATCCAACCGTTCCATGACACCCGCTTTCGCCGCCGTGACCGCGGTATAAAACGGGTAAGCGGTAAGACCTGCAAAATCGCCGAGTACGCCGGTGGTGACGATACACACAAATAAGGTCAGCACGGCATTGAGTGCCACAAACACGGTAAAGGTCTTGCCGACCTTGCCGTTGACATCGGAATACAGCGCCCCTACCGCGACCACTTCTGCCGTACGCGGCAGTTCCTTGACGGTTTGTGCGAATACCGCCCGCCATCCGCCGAACACCGCAGGCGGGAAATTGAGTACTTCGATCTGCGGGACCAGCAAGGCACCGAACAGTAACAGCAGGACGATCCCTAAAACCGCCACCACGGCGGCGGTGCGGCCGAGCGCCTGCACACCGTACAACGCCGCCGCGAAGCCCACCGCAATGAGCGACACGGTGAGTAGGGTCACGGAAAAGTCCGCTTTGACCGTTTCCTCGGCAAAGTCACGGAATTGCAGCATATCGAGGTACAAGACGAACAAACTGACAAGCAAATACCCACCGCTCACGATTCGGCCGGAAATACCGCGGCGCAGCAAGAGCACGGTCGGCAAAATGAGCAGTAAGAGAAAAAGGGCGTTGAGTGCCGTGACCGCGATCAGGTCGGGAACGGTGAGCGCATGCAAGCTGTCGGACGGTAAAAGCAGGCAGTTTGAGAGCCGTCCTGCCAAAAGAAGCCATAAAAATTGGCTGCCGCCAATGCGGTTTTGTGCTGTCACTGCGGCGCTTCCTCCTCTCCGTCTTTGATCTCGGAGCCGACCACGTTTTGTACGCGAAAACTGTTTTTGGACAGCCGCCGCCAGTCCGAGCGAATGAACACGTCCCGCATGGCTTTGAAGCTAAACGGTGTGATGGGAGCGGTGACGGGAATGGTATCCACGTCCAAGCTCACCAAACTGCACAACAGCAGCAGTGCGCCCAACAGGACGCCGTATAAACCGAGCGCACCGCCGAGGACGATAAACAGGAATCTGAGCACCGCGATACTGCCGTATAAGCTGGGAATGACGAACGCGCTGATGGACGTGAGTGCCACCACGATGACCATCGGTGCGCCGACGAGCCCCGCACGTACCACCGATTCGCCAATGACCAATGCGCCGACGATGCTGACCGCGTGCCCGACGGATTTCGGGAAGCGCAGTCCCGCTTCGCGCATGATCTCGAACAGAAAATGAATGAGCAGGGCTTCCGCCACGAGCGGAAACGGCGTGGAACGCGCAGAGTTGATAAAGGTCAACAGCAGTTCACTCGGCAGCATATCCGCATGGTGGGTGCCGATCGCCACGTAGAGTCCCGGCAACAGTAAACTGATGAAAAAGGAAACGTATTTAATTAGGCGGATAAAACTCGCGTACACGGGGTGTTGTGTGTAGTCGTCCATGGACTGAAAATGCTCGGCGAACAGATACGGCACCACGAGTGTGAACGGTGTACCGTCCACGAGCACCCCGATGCGCCCCTCCGCAACCTTGCCGCACAGCGTATCGGGACGCTCGGTCACGTCCACGCCGGTAAAGAGCGAGCGCCGTTTCCCCTCCAGAAACGGTTGCAGGTAGCCCGATTCCAGTACGATATCAAGCGGGCAGGTTTGGATCCGTTTTCGCACGTCGGACAGCAGGCGATCGGATACCCGACCGCGCATATAGCACAGGCACACGGCGGTTTTGCTCATCCCCCCGACGGTGAGCATTTCAAAGGTGAGGGCGGGGGTTTTTAAGCGGCGGCGGATCATGGAAACGTTGATGCGGATCGCCTCGGTAAACCCCTCGCGTGAGCCGCGTACCCCTACCTCGGTAGACGGCTCGGAAACGCCACGGATCATGAACGCCTGCAGACCGCCGAGCACCGCGCGGTCTACCCCATCGAGCAGTACCGCCGCAAAGCCGGAAACGATCAGCTCGGAAAGCCGTTCGATCGTGTCGGCTTTCAGCAGATCCACAAAACCGAGCACCGTTTTTTCAATATCACACATCGCGTCGTCTGCTGTTTGATACGTGTTCGGCATGCGAGAGAGGGGTAATAACACCGCGTCGGTCATCATGTGACGGTCGATCATCCCCTCAATGCTGACCACCGCCGCCGAAAAGCCCGCGACGCTGATCTCGCGGATCACCAGATCGGAACTGACATCAAACGTGTTTCGCAACATCTCTAAGTTTTCGGATAACACCGCCGTAAGCGGCGTGTTCGGTTTCGTCATCGTCATCACCAATGTGAGTATGGGCGGAATATTCCGCTTTAAACCCGTCCATACTGCAAAAAGAGGTGATGACGGTGGCAATAACGGCGATTCGTACCGCGATCATTTATCTGTTTTTGATCGCGGCGCTGCGTGTTACGGGAAAGCGGCAATTAGGCGAACTGCAGCCCATTGAATTGGTCGTCACCCTACTCATCTCCGATCTCGCCTCGGTACCGATGCAGGAAAGCGGCGCGCCGCTCTTATCGGGACTCATCCCGATCGCGGTGTTGGTGTCGCTGGAGCTTATTTTATCGGCACTGATGATGAAAAGTAACCGCTTATCCCGCCTCATCAGCGGGAATCCCGTGGTGCTCATCAACGACGGAAAGCTCTCGCAAAAAGCGCTCAGGCAACTGCGGCTGACGGTGGAGGACCTGCTCGAAACGCTGCGTCAGCAGGACGTGTTTGACCTGCGCGACATTCGGTATGCGATTGCGGAGACAAACGGCAAGATCAGCATTTTCAAGCACGCGGATTGCCAAACCGCCACCGTGCGCGACCTAAAGAAAAAACCGCCGAGCGGCGGCGCGGCGGTACCGGTGGTCAACGACGGCAAGTTGGTGGACTGGGGCATGCAGATGATGGGGATATCGGAACGCTGGGTGCTGGACGTTTTGGAAAAGCACGGTTGTCCGCTTTCGGAAACGCTTTTACTCACCGCCGACAGTAAGCGGCAGGTCTATCTGATACGAAAAGGAGAGGAAAGCGCGTGAAGCGTGTGCTCGTTGCCGTTGTGCTGTTGTTGCTCGTATGCATCGGTTGCGCCGTGTCCATCACGTTGCAACACGCGGTGCTTGAGGAGTTCATGACAAAAACGGAGCAGATGGAAGAGCTGTTCAAACGCGGTGATGTGGCGGGTGCGGTCGCCGCGGCGGAGTCGTTCACCGCGGATTATACCGATAAGACGCGGGTTTTCTCGCTGTTTTTACCGCACACCATGCTCACCGAGGTGGAAAAAAGCGTGGTGAGTTTGCCCGCGATCCTCACACACGGCGAGCACAAGGATTTCGTTGCCGAGGTGCACCGTTGCCGCCTGCTGTTGCAGAAAATGCACGATTTAGAGATGCCGACGTTGCAGAATATTTTGTAAACCATCCTATATAAACAAAATGCTCAGACAATCCCCCACCGCCCTACGGGCGGAGCCCCCTTTACACAAGGGGGCCTTATAAAGGAAAAAGCACCGCGGACTGCTTGTCAGCGGTGCTTTTGTTTGTAAAAAATGAGTGGGTCTGT
>JAFSGO010000005.1 GCA_017440765.1 Clostridia bacterium | reverse complement strand
CTTTATGGGTGGCTCCGTCACGGATGGCATGGGAGCATCAGCCGTCAAAGGCGGCTGGCGAACGCGGGTGTTAAACTACCTGCAAGAAACGTATCCCACCGTGGAGTTTGAGCAAATTGCTGCAAACATGGGCGGCAACGGCTCACAATACGGTGTCTATTTTGTCCGTCAGTTTGTGGCGGTAAAACAACCCGATCTGGTGTTCATCGAATATGCGGTAAACAACGCGTACGACGGCTGCAGCGATGCCGACACCTTATGGATGCATTATGAAACGCTGATTCACACGATCCGTTCCGAAAATCCGTATGCGGAGATTGTGCTGGCACACGTATCGGATTCTCAACACCGTTCAAAAGATATTATTCCTGTTTTAGAGCAAATTGCAGACAAATATCAACTACCCTCGCTCAACTATTACGAAGCCGTGATGCACGCGATGGGGGACGCGTCGAATTGGAATCAATATTTCATCGATGGTGTTCACGCAAACGATAACGGCTACGCCGTGATGGCGGGTGTCGCCAAAGAGCTGCTTGAGCATGCCATGCAAACCTCAGCGGAAACATACCAAAAAGCGGCAACACCGAAAGCGCAGGCGAGGTTACAAAGTGAGGCAAAAGCATTGATCACCTCCACACTGGATCCCGTGCCGCCGGGATGGGAAAAGGTGGAACGATTCTCCTATGCCGGCCACCACTATAACGGCTGTATCCAAACGACCGCAAAGGATAAACCGATCACCGTCACGTTCAACGGCACGGATTTTGGGGTGCTGGTGGAATTTGCCAAGGATGCCGGTGTGCTGGAATACAGCGTTGACGGCATCGCGGGAACATTGGATTGCGCACTTGATTATTCCAACCCCAAAGCCAGAATGTTATTAAAAAACGGCATCGATGGGGAACACACCGTCACGATGCGGCTTGTAAGCGGGGAACGCATGGCGATCGCCGCGTTCTTACTTAACGGAACCGTCCTAAGTGTCGGATAACGATTGCAAATTCTTTAATACTATGATAAACTGAACTTGATTTTGTAAACGGAAGGATGTATTTGCACATGAAAAAAGCACTGGCCATTCTTATTGCCCTTGCTATGTTATTTGCGTGCGTCGGATGTGGGGAAGACCCCGTCGACACCTCTGCCACCACAACAACGCAGGCGATTGATACAACCACGGAAAACGTGGATGAAACGACCACTTCGTCGAGCGGTTCCGTGTCTTCAAAGCAGCCCACGAAGGGCTATTCCTCTACGAAAAGTACAAGTGTTTCTTCCACCTCGTCTACCACCTCTAAACCGACGAGGGCCTCGGAATTTCACAAGGCGAAATACAAACGGTACGGCAAATATATCACGGTGCGCGGCGGCATGAAAAACACCGCCTACCGAATTGTGAACGATCTGCAGTTGCGCATCTCGTTTATGGGTGGTTCGGTCACGGAAGGCATGGGCTCGTCCCGTGTTAAGGGCGGCTTCCGCACCCGGTTGATCAACTTCCTTAGAGAAGAGTGTCCTTCCGCTCTTTTCACAGAAACCAATTCCACCTTGGGCGGTAACGGCTCGCAGTACGGTGTGTACGTTGCCGAGCAGATGGTCGCCTCTACAACCCCTGATCTGGTGTTTATTGAGTACGCCGTGAACAACGGATACGATGGTGTGCGTGATGCGGATAAACTGTGGAATCACTATGAAACGATGATTCATACCATCCGAAAAGCCAACCCGTATGCCGACATCGTGCTCGTATACGTGTCCGACCGCGGCGAAACGTCGCAAAACATCATTCCCATCTTGGAACAGATTGCGGATAAATATCAGTTGACCTCGATAAATCTGCACCAAGCGATGAAGGATTCCATGAACAGCGACTACAAATGGGAATACTATTATGGGGATGATTCGGTCCATCCCAACGATAACGGATACGACGTGATGGCAGAGGTGCTGTTTGGTGCTGTCCAATACGGGCTCACGACCACACCGTACACTTATGCGAAACTACCGTTGCCTGCAGCGAAGGGGACGCTCCAGTCCGAGGCAAAAGCCGTCGCGGCGACATCTTGCACCATCCCGACCGGATGGGCAAAATCCGTCAAATTTTCTTATGGCGTTAACTTGTTTAACGGCTGCATTCAGACTACCGAAACAGGTAAAACGCTCACGGTGAAATTCAAGGGCACGCATTTCGGTGTGCTGGTTGAGTTTGCCGAAGTTGCCGGCGTGCTGGAATACAGCGTTGACGGTGGCACCTATCAGCAACTCAACTGCAACTTGAACTATTCCAATCCGAAAGCGCGCATGCTGCTCGAAAATGCCGCTAACACGGAGCATACGATCACAATGCGTTTGGCAAGCGGTTCTCGCATGCAAATCGCGGCGTACCTGATGAACGGAACGCTCGTTAGTGTGGGATAACTTGATAAATAATAAAAGCAGGCGACTTCATTCGAAGTCGCCTGCTTTTTTGTTTTGTTAAGAGTTCTTTTGCGAAGCATTTGTGCGCTCCGGTAAATCGGAGAACGTTTTAATGTATTTGGTGGGGGAGTTGCCGGTGTACTTTTTAATCAGCTTGCTGAAATAGTACACGTCGGGGAAACCCACCATCGCCCCCACCTCAGACACGGAAAAAAGCCGTGTTTTAAGGAGCTTCAGTGCCCAGTTGATCCGCAGATCGGTCAAATATTCCATCGGCGATTTGTTCAACTGCTCTTTGAAAATACGACGGAAATGCGTGACACTGAGTCCACAGATCTCGGCTAATTTTTCATTGGTGATCGTATCGTCGTAATGCTGATGGATGTAGGTGAGGACGGGATACAGCCGACCGTAAAAACGGAAGCTGGATGCGTTACCGTATTCTTCCATGATATCGATCAAGACTTTTTCAATGGCAATGCGCGCTTTTGGCAGATACCACGGCGAGCGCTCTTCCCAGATCTTGAGGATCTCTTCAAACTGCTGACAAATATACGGCTGATTGGAAAGATCAATGTGCTCGGGGAAGTCCAATTTCTCATAAGCTTTTGATGGGTGCAGAGAAAATCCCGTTGTGATATACGTAAATCCCTCGGTTTTTGCTTTAACGGTGTACAGCTGATCCTTCATCAGGAAAATCAGCGTGTGCTTTGAAAGCGGAACGGGCTGTTTATCGCGGTTGATATAGACGCCCTCGCCGTCCGTTACGTACAGATATCCGTCCGACAGCCGTCCGGGGCACACGTATTTGAAGTCCTTGCTTTCTACCTTTTTTACAATGGTGGTGATTGATCCCACCCGTATATCGTTATAAACTTCCATAGCCATCACTTTTTGATATAGCCGAGTGTGCGGTGGAAATGGTTGCCTTTCAGCATGTATTTCTTAGCGTTCTCAGCAAGCAGCGAGGTGGCAGGCAGGTCTTTGAGTTGATACCGCTTCTTATCCCAGCCAAACACGTAACGGACAATATCGTTTGCCTCGACAGCGGCCGTCTTTTGGAACAGATCACCGAACTTGACGATGTTGCTGTCAAGCGGCAGCACCTCTTTGAGCGACTCGTCCAACAACCACGAATCGCACGCAAAGTAGCGATACTCGTATTCGGGGAAATACTTAGCAAAGAATTCACGCGCCATATCAAGCGATTTTACGCAATCCTCCGTTTTCAAAGGACCGCATGCGGGAATATGCACGCCGATGATCGGATCCCCTTTCTTAACGCCGAGTGCCGGCACGTCGTCAGGCGCGGTATCAAAAGCGTATTGCAATCTGCCGAGCTTGAATAATCGCGCGGTCATGTGCCATTTCAGCCATGGTAGCTCGCCGAGGTACAGCGAACCTTTGATACCGCTCCAGATATTGCACCAAACAGACAGATCCGACAGCGTATCCAAAAGAATATCCTCGCTGATGCCGAGGTTCTCGTAGGTTTTGCTCAGTTCCTCGCACATGAAGAGCATATTGAGGAGGTTTTTCTTGCCGTCCTCGCAACTCGCGTCGTAGAACTTCATCGTCATGTAATCCGAAACCGGAATGGTGTCGACAGCTTTATTGAATTCCTCGTCAAAATCCTTTTCAAAACCAATCTTATCGTACCATTTTCTGATGATCGTCTTGACCTCAGGATTCTCAAACGTCAGCGGTTTTTCCTCGCTCACGATCGGGCTGGAAACCGTGATCTCCTCTTTGCTAAGTCCTAAGAAACGGAGCAGATTTTT
>JAFSGO010000046.1 GCA_017440765.1 Clostridia bacterium | reverse complement strand
TGAACTATTTTGAAAACAATGAACAATAACGCACAAAGTATGCAGAACTGCAACCTAAACTTGCAGCTCTGCATATTTTTCTTTAGGTACTCCGATGTTACAATATAGACAAGGACGAAGTTGCAACAAATCCGAAATCTATACTAACAAGGAGACTTGATATTATGAAAATTACTGATTTAATCATTGATCCCAAGAGCCTCGGCAATAAGCTGTGGCTTGTAGAGGTTACACCGGCATACGAGTACGGCAAGGACGGACGGCGTACCGATACGATTACCGGTTATCGCTATTCCGTTGCCCTGCCCGAAAAAGGCTTGGACAAAATCTCGGTACGTATTGACGGCAAACCGCTGATGGAAACACCGGACGGCTATGCAGAGGTGCGTTTCGACAACCTGGAGCTGTTTGTCTATTGGTCACGTGGAGACTATGCCATCGGTGCAAAAGCAACCGGCATCCATTTGGTGAACACAAAGGCTTAACGTCGGGGCGGCGTTGCAAAGCCGGAGGGGTATCAAATATTTTTCCTTAAAGAAAAATATTCCCCGGCGGCAGCGCAGCGCCGCCCCTTGCCATAAGGGTTAGTATTACCCTTATGGCAACCATGTAGCAAGTAGCACAGAGAAAGGAGTTTGCAATGGGAAATAATACGCAATCAAGAAAATGGTCGCTCGTAATCAACAATCCGCAAGAGTGCGGTCTTGACCACAGCGCCATTGTGGAAATACTACGGAAATTTTCACCCGCCTATTTCTGTATGGCAGATGAAATCGCCACAACGGGAACGTATCACACGCATATCTTCCTGTACTCTCCATCACCCATACGCTTTTCAACCGTTAAAAACCGCTTTCCGACAGCGCATATTGATAAGACCTACGGCAGCGCAAAGGAAAATCGTGATTATATCCGCAAGGAAGGTAAATGGGCAGAAACGGACAAAGCGGAAACCAAAGTACCCGATACCTTTTTGGAATGGGGCGATATGCCGGCAGAAAAGGAAGAAAAAGCACCGCAGATGTACAAGCTGATCCAAGAGGTACGGGACGGTATCAGTACCGCCAATATCATTGAAGGATCTCCCAATCTTGCATTTCGTGTGCGTGATATAGATACCCTTCGTCAGACCTTGCTGTCAGATCGATACGCCTCGGAGAACCGCAAGATTGAGGTGTGGTATATCTTCGGCGCAAGCGGCACGGGCAAGACGAGAGGTATCTATGAACGCCACGATGCAAAGGACATTTGCCGCATCACCAACTACCGCAATGGACGAGGCATTTCCTTTGACGGCTACACCGGACAGGACGTGCTGGTGTTTGAGGAATTTCATTCACAAATACCCATTGAGGATATGTTGAATTACCTGGACATTTACCCGCTATCCCTACCCGCCCGATACAGTGATCGTGTTGCCTGTTATACACGGGTGTATATCACAAGCAATCTACCACTTGAAAAGCAGTACCGAAACGTGCAGTGGGACAGCCTGGAAACCTGGCGTGCCTTTATCCGCCGTATTCATAAGGTGCTTGAATATCGGGCAGACGGCTCGGTGCGGGAAATCTTCTACAAGGGGGATGTAGAGGAATGAAAAGTACCGAAAGAGAACGCCTTGAAAAACAAACGGAAAAACGGTATTTGTGGCTCCGCTTTAAAAACGGGTGCAAAAGTCTGAAAGGCAGTAAAGCAAGACAGTATGCGCTGATTGCATTTTGTGTGCTTGTCATACTGATTTGGGTTTGCAATAAAGACCGTTTCAGTCTGGAGAATATGGAATTAGTTTCTCCGGCGTTTGTCGCTCTCTCCAAACTGACTTTGCCGATAACGCTGATCGGCGGCACCGTTGCCATACTCATTCTGTACGGAACACCCATCGGCACCGGCAAGATCACAAACGAGTTACAGCGAATCGGTCTGACAAACAGTGCAGGAGAAACGCCTATACTCACCGCTAAAACCAAAGACGAAAAGCAATCTGAAGTAACGGTATTTGAGTTTGACGGCGTGGGGATTCCGCTAACAGAATGGGAGAATAAACGGCAGCGAATTGAGGCGGCTTTGAACGTGCATATTGTAAAACTGAAAGAGGGCAAAAACAAACGCTCGATTCTGCTCTACACTGTCCCCGCAGGCAATCAGCTTTCAAGCCGTATCGAATGGAACGACAGCTATCTTATCAAAGACAGCTCCACCCTTATTCTTGGTAAAAGCCTTATGGGTACAGTTAAGGTGGATTTAGCAAAAATACCGCATATCTTACTCGGCGGATCAACCGGCAGCGGCAAAAGTGTTCTGTTAAAGCTATTGCTTATGCAGGCGGTCAAGAAAAACGCTGTTGTCAGCATAGCCGATTTTAAGGGCGGTGTAGATTTCCCGTCAATATGGCACAGTAAATGCAAAATGTGTTTTGACGAGGACAATCTATCCCAACTGCTGACCGAGCTTGTGGACGAGCTGCAACGCCGCAAGGTGCTGTTTCGGGATAATGAGTGTCATAATCTCGATGAGTACAACAAGCGCACCGGTAAGGAATTACAACGTCATATTTTCGCTTGTGATGAGGTGGCGGAAATCCTTGACAAAACCGGTCTGACAAAAGAGCAAAAGGACAAAGTCAGTCTGATAGAAAGCAAATTGTCGGTGATTGCCCGACAAGGCCGTGCCTTCGGTATTCACCTCATACTCGCCACACAAAGACCGGATGCAAATATTCTTTCAGGTCAGATCCGCAACAACATAGATTGCCGCGTGTGCGGTAGAGCCGATAATGTGCTTTCACAAATCATTCTTGACAGTACCGCCGCAGCCGAGCAAATTCCAAAGGATGCCGCAGGTCGTTTTCTGCTCCACGACGGCACCATATTTCAAGCCTTTTGGTTTGATGATACCGATATGTAGAAAGGGGTGTGGTAAATGTCAGTAGAGGCTGAAAAGGTGCCGATCCATCTAAAAGTGACCTTGACAATCAAAGAGGCAGCCGAGTACAGCAATATAGGGATAAACAAAATTGATACTCTGCTGAGATCACCGAACTGCCCCTTTGTTCTGTTTGTCGGTACTAAAAAATTGGTTAAGCGCAAAGAATTTGAGCAGTTTATCAGCAATAAGTTGATAATTTAAGACGCCAAGATTAAAAATCTCGGTTTTATATTGAAAAAACAGAGTCAATGCGCTATAATATAATAGTTGCATTGGCTCTTTTTCTCGAAATGAGAAAGGAGTTCAAAGTAAATGGGCAAAAATCTAAAAGGTAAAGAATGTGGCAAGGGTATCTGCCAAAGAAAGGACGGTTTATACACCGCAAGGTTTGTAAACAAGCGTGGAGTACGGCAAGAAAAGTTCTTTTCCACGATACCGGAAGCTCGCAACTGGTTAGATGATGCTCGGTACGCAGACAAGCACGATAATGTGTTTGTCCCATCGGATATGACGGTGGATACTTGGTTTGACTATTGGATCAAAAATATCGTTGGCGATCTCGCACCGAACACGTTGCGTAATTACCGTGAACGATATAAATTCAACATTCAGCCGATCATTGGCGGTATGTTGCTTTCCGATGTTAAGCCAATGCACTGCAAGATGGTCTTAAATCAAATGGATAACGATTATGCAGGCTCTACCATACGGCAGACGTATATCTGTATGGGAACGATGCTGAAATCCGCCCTGATGAATGACCTGATTGTTAGACACCCGATGAATGGTGTACGATACACCAAGCCTGTTCGTGCGGTGAACGATATTAAATATCTCACTCTGGAAGAACAGGAAAAGTTTATGGAAGTGGCGAAACGCTCGCACAACTATTATCAATACGCCCTGCTTCTTGAAACCGGTCTGCGCACCGGTGAGCTTGTGGGATTAACGTGGGATGCGATTGATTGGAAGAAACGGACACTGACCGTCAACAAAACCTTGGAGTATAGACACAAACAAGGTTACTGGCGTGCAGGACCGCCGAAAACACAACAGAGTTATCGGACAATTCCTCTGACAAACAAAGCCTATGAAATCCTTGAAAAAGTTTACGCTAACGTGCGTTATCGGAAAGAGGCAGACACACTTTCACAAACCTTGGAGTATATGGATCGGCGTACTGGAGAAAAATCAACCCTTGTAATGAGCGACCTTGTTTTCATTAACTGGCGAACAGGAGAACCTGCGAAAAACAGTTCTTATGATACCCACCTTTACAAACTGTGCGACGAGGCAAAAATCAAGCGGTTTTGTATGCACGCCCTACGCCATACATACGCAACCAGGGCAATCGAAAGCGGTATGCAGCCGAAGGTGTTGCAGAAGCTGCTCGGACATGCCAGCATCAAAACAACGATGGATCGTTACGTCCACGTAACCGAGGATTCGCTGCTCAAAGCCATCAGACAGTTTGAAAATGCCTCAAACGCAAAATGAAGTTAGAAATGGTGTAAAAATGGTGTAAAAACCAAAGCACCATATCGCAAAAACCCTTGAAAATACTGGAAAAATAAGGAGATATGAAGATATATGAAACTAGGTATCGTCGGATTGCCGAACGTCGGTAAATCCACCCTGTTTAACGCCATTACCAATGCCGGTGCGCAAAGCGCCAATTTCCCCTTTTGTACCATTGATCCAAACGTGGGTGTGGTTGCTGTGCCGGATAAGCGCTTGAACGCGTTGTGTGATATGTATACCGAGGGTAGTAAAGTACCGCCCATCGTCCCCGCCGTGATCGAGTTTGTCGATATTGCAGGACTTGTCAAGGGTGCCAGCAAAGGCGAAGGCCTCGGCAATAAGTTCCTTGCCAACATTCGCGAATGTGATGCGATCGTGCACGTGGTACGTTGCTTTGAAAACGACGACATCATCCACGTCGAGGGCAGCATTGATCCGCTGCGCGACATTGAAACCATCGATCTGGAACTCATCTTTTCGGATATGGAGATGGTAGAGCGCCGCATTGCTCGCGTGACAAAAGATCTCAAAGGCGATAAGAGTTTGCAAAAAGAACTGGATTTCTTAAAACGCTTGCAAGCGTTACTCGAAAGCGGCAAACCCGCTCGTGCACTCGATTGCAGCGAGGATGAGATCGCGATGATGGGAAACATGGCACTGCTCACCTCAAAGCCCATCATCTACGCGGCGAATTTGAGCGAAAGCGATTTTTCGGGCGGTGAGCCGAAAAACAACCCGCATTATAAGCAGGTGGAAACGTTAGCGGCCGAGCAAGGCGCCGAGGTGTTGCCCATCTGCGCACAGATGGAAGCCGACATCGTCGACATGGACGAGGAAGAAAAGCTGATGTTCCTCTCGGAACTCGGACTGGAACATTCCGGATTAGACCGCCTCATCCAAAAGAGCTATCATCTGTTAGGCCTCATCTCGTTCCTCACCGCAGGTGAAAAGGAGGTCCGCGCATGGACGATTCGCAACGGTTGGAAAGCCCCGCAAGCGGCAGGTCGCATCCACACCGATTTTGAACGCGGCTTCATCCGCGCGCAGGTCATCGCCTTTGACGATCTGATGGCATGCGGCTCCCTCGCCAACGCCAGAAGCAAAGGCGCCCTGCGCACCGAGGGTAAAGAATACGTCATGAAAGACGGCGACGTCGTCGAATTCCTGTTCAACGTATAAAATAAGCGCCTACCTTGCGGTAGGCGCTTAACTTTTTATTACAGATCCAATTTTAAATCGTTTTCCTTGATCCAACCGATCTTGCGAAGCGGTAAGCTGATAAGCCACGTGAGCACCGCCGGCAGCACGATCGCGATCAGCACCAAACCGATCCAATCCATGGCGGTCACAGCAGCTTTCGCGCCGCTCGCCACGTCGTTCA
>JAFSGO010000045.1 GCA_017440765.1 Clostridia bacterium | reverse complement strand
TTGTTTGCCAAGCACGGTCGCTTTGACCTTACAGTGACCTGTAAAGGCGATACCGAGGTGGATGACCACCACACCACCGAGGACATCGGTATCGCGCTCGGCGAAGCGTTTAAGGCCGCTTTGGGCGACAAAAAGGGTATCACCCGCTATGGCAGTTGCATTTTGCCAATGGATGAAGCGCTGATCGTATCGGCGGTGGATCTGTCCGGCAGAGGATATCTTGCGTATGAACTGAACATCCCCACACAAAAGGTGGGTACCTTTGACACGGAACTCGTTTGGGAATTTTGGATTGCGTTTGCGCGCAACGCGGAGTGTACGCTGCATCTGCGGCAACCCGCCGGCAGTAATTCACACCACATCATTGAAGGAGCATTCAAGTCGGCAGCACGGAGCTTAAAAGAGGCGGTTGCTATTGATCCCGCTTTCGCCGACGAGATCCCGTCCACAAAGGGAGTTCTGTAATGGTAGCCATTGTTGATTACGGTGTGGGCAATTTGTTTTCATTGACCAGTTCGTTTGCAGCGATCGGCGCTGAGGTGACGGTGACCGCAGATCCGCTTGTTTTACAAGAGGCAGACCGTATCGTGTTACCCGGTGTGGGGGCGTTCGGTGATGCGGCAAATAAACTGCGTGCCTGCGGTTTGGATACCGTGTTAAAAGAACTCGCCGCAAACGGTAAGCCGCTACTCGGTATTTGCCTTGGTATGCAGCTCTTGTTTGAAAAGAGCTATGAATACGGTGAGCACAAGGGACTTGGACTTATCAAGGGGTGTGTTCGCCCGATTGCGGACGTTCTGCCCTCGGCTGACTATAAAATTCCGCACATCGGTTGGAATCCGCTGATCTTCAAACAAAACAACGCGTTGCTTTCCAACATCCAAAACGGCGACTGCGTGTATTTTGTGCATTCCTATTACGCGGTCGACTGTGACGAATCGGTGATTGCAACTGCGGAATACGGTGCCGAGCTCACGGCGGCGGTGGCAAGCGGTAACGTGTACGGTTGCCAGTTCCACCCCGAAAAGAGCGGCACTGTTGGGCTTAACATCTTACGCGCGTTTGTTGAATTAAAGGAGAACACAGCATGCTGATCTATCCTGCCATTGATCTATATGAAGGAAAAGCCGTTCGGCTATACAAGGGCGATTACGCGCAGATGACCGTGTACGGCGAGCCGACCGCTATCGCCGCGGATTTCAAGGCAAGCGGGGCTTCGCATATACATTTAGTCGACCTTGAGGGTGCCAAAAGCGGTGAAACACCGAATCTTGAAACGGTGTGTGCGATCAAAGCGCAGACGGGCTTGTTTTGCGAGATCGGCGGCGGTATTCGCAGTATGGCGGTGATCGACCGCTATCTGTGTGCGGGTATTGACCGCGTGATCCTCGGCACTGCCGCGGTGACCGAAGAGGGGTTTGTGAAACGAGCCGTCGAACGGTACGGCGACAAGATTGCCGTGGGTATTGATATTAAAGACGGCTTTGTGGCAATTAAGGGCTGGACGGTCAAGTCTGAACATAAAGCGATGGATTTCTGCAAGGAGATGCAGAGTATCGGTGTGAAAACGCTCATCTGCACCGATATTTCCAAAGACGGTGCGATGCAAGGTACCAATCACGAGTTGTATCGGCAATTATCCGAGCAATTTAATATGCAGATCATTGCCTCGGGCGGTGTTTCGTCCATTGACGACGTGAAACAATTGGCAACTTTGAATATTCACGGGGCGATCATCGGCAAAGCGTATTATACCGGCGCCATCGACCTGAAAACAGCGATCGAGGTGGCAAGATGATTACAAAACGCATTATTCCCTGCCTCGACGTCAAGGACGGTCGCGTGGTGAAGGGCGTGAATTTTGAGGGGTTGCACGACGTGTCCTCCCCCGTTTCACTTGCGAAATATTACAGCGACAACGGTGCAGATGAGCTTGTGTTTTACGATATCACGGCTTCCTCCGACGGCAGGCGCTTATTTACGGACATTTTGTGTGAAACCGCCAAAAGTGTGTTTATCCCCTTAACGGTGGGCGGCGGCATCAACTCGGTTGCAGACTTTGACCGTGTATTAAAATGCGGTGCGGATAAAGTCAGTGTCAATTCGGGTGCCATTCGCAATCCCGCGTTGATTGCCGAGGCGGCAAAGCTGTACGGTGACCAATGCGTGGTGTTATCGGTGGATATTAAGCGGGTAGACGGTGTTTTTCGCGTGTTTGCCAAGGGTGGTCGAGAGAATACCGGCATGGAAGCGATTGAATGGATCAAGCGGTGCGTGGATAACGGCGCGGGTGAAGTGGTGGTCAATTCCATTGATACCGACGGGGTCAAGCAGGGCTTTGATCTGCCGATGCTGAAAGCGGTGTGTGATGCCGTGTCCGTGCCGGTGATTGCTTCGGGCGGTGCGGGAAAGATCGAGGATTTTATCACCCTATTCCACACCCTGCCGAAAGTGGACGCGGGGCTTGCCGCTTCGATCTTCCATTTTGGCGAAGTGAGTATTCGCGACTTAAAACAACATATGGCAGATTCTGCCATTCCGACCAGACTGTGAGGGAAATAGTATGATTAACATTGAGGAACTGAAATTTGACGAAAAGGGGCTTATCCCCGCTATTGTAGTGGACGCGGTCACGAAGCGCGTCTTGACGCTTGCGTACATGAACCGCGAGAGTCTGCAGGTGTCCATGGAAAAGGAACTCACCTGTTTTTGGAGCCGTTCGCGGAACGAGTTGTGGCTGAAAGGTGAAACGAGCGGAAATTACCAGCATATCGTTTCCATCACCGCCGACTGCGATAGCGACGCGTTGGTCGTGATGGTGGAGCCAGACGGTCCCGCCTGCCATACCGGTACGACCTCGTGCTTTGAGAATCCCGTGTTCCAAAGTGAGGAGCGGCACGAGTTTTCGTATCAAGGGTTGATGGACTTGATCGAGGGGCGTAAAGTCGAGAAAAAAGAGGGCTCGTACACCACCTACCTGTTTGAAAAGGGCTTAGATAAGATCTTAAAAAAGGTTGGCGAGGAGTGTACCGAGGTCATTATTGCAGCCAAGGATAACGACAAGCCCGAAACCATCTACGAGATTGCGGATCTTGCGTATCACGTGATGGTGCTGATGATCGAGCAGGGTATCAGCTTAGAGGATATCCACAAAGAACTGGCATCTCGCCACGTGATCGATCACAAAGTAAAACAAGAAAAAATGACGAAATGATAAAAGCCCCGCGAGCAAAACGCTCGCGGGGCTTTTTACTATTGCTTAGAACAAGCCGGTGATCTTGCCGCTTTCGTCAACGTCGATGCGTTCGGCGGCGGGGGATTTCGGAAGACCCGGCATGGTGAGGATATCACCCGTTAAGACAACGATGAAGCCGGCGCCTGCCGAGATCTTCACGTTTTTAATGGTAACGGTGAAATCCTCGGGAGCGCCCAGTTTGGTGGGATCGTCCGAGAAGCTGTACTGCGTTTTGGCAATACAGACGGGGCAGTTCGCAAACCCGAGATCGGTGAGCTGCTGGATCTGTTTTTTCGCGGCGGGCATCACCGTGATGTCCTTACCGCCGTATACCTTTTGCACGACGGCGCGGATCTTATCTTCGATGGTGCCGTCCAGCTCATACGAGAAGGTGAAGTCGCCTTTTTCT
>JAFSGO010000044.1 GCA_017440765.1 Clostridia bacterium | reverse complement strand
TCCAAATGCTGCTCACCGAGGCCCGACAACACCTGTTCGCGGGTCTCGTTGTTCTGCTCAAGCGAGATGGTGGGATCCTCTTCTTTTAAGCGGTTTAAGCCCGCCACGATCTTTTCTTCATCGCCCTTATTCTTGGCATACACTGCCATGGAGAGCGAGGGGGCTTCAAAGTTGACACCCGGTAAAATGACGGGGCGGACGGGAGCGCACAGCGTATCGCCCGTATTGGTGACCGCCAGTTTGGCGACCGCGCCGATGTCACCCGCGACCACGCAGGGGACTTCTTCCTGCCGCTTGCCGCGTACCATGAACAGTTTGCCGAGTTTTTCGGTGGTGCCTGTACGCATGTTGAGCAGCGTGGAATCGGGAGTCATTTTACCGCTGATCACTTTAAAATACAGCAACTTGCCGACGAACGGGTCCACCACGGTCTTAAAGACGATGGCGGCGGTCTGTGCCTGCTCGTTAACGGTGAGGTGTACCTCCTCGCCGTTCGGGTCAACACCCGTTTCACCTGCGACGGTCTCCGCCCACGGGGCAAGCCACATTAAACCGTTAAGTAACTGATCGATACCCTCGAGCATCTGTGAGGAGCCGCAGTACACGGGGCAGATCTCGCCGCGGCGAACACCGGTGGCAAGACCCATGATGAGTTCGTCGGGAGTGAAGTCCACACCCGAGAAGTATTTTTCCATCAATTCCTCGCTGGTTTCGGCAACCGCTTCGTAAATAGCGGTGCGTAAGCCGTCCAAACGGTGACCCATGTCGGGCAGGTGACATTCTACTGCTTTGCCGTTCTCATACGTGTACGCTTTGTATTCCAGAATGTTGACGTAGCAGGTGACCCTATGGTTTTCCACAAACGGCACGACCAACGGACAGACCGTGGGGCCGAATTTGGCTTTCATGTCCTCAAACACTTTATAGAAATCCGCGTGCTCGCTGTCCAGCTTGTTGACGAACAACAGCTGCGCGATTCCTTTTTTGCGCGCCGCCGCCAGCGCCTTTTGCGCGCCGACCGTGATACCGCTTTTACCGGAGATCACGATGACGGCACTGCCCGCTGCGCGGATGCCTTCGCTCATGCCGCCCGCAAAATCAAACGAACCGGGAGCATCCAACAGGTTGATCTTGGTATCCTTCCATTCCACCGGCAACAGCGACAGCGACACCGACGCCCCGCGTTTGATCTCCTCGGGATCAAAATCACAGATGGTGTTACCGTCCGCCACTTTACCCAGACGATCCGTTAATCCCGTGGTGTACGCGATCGCCTCGGCAAGCGAGGTCTTTCCTGAGCCGGCGTGGCCGACAAGTGCCACGTTTCGGATATGCTTTGCATCATACAGTTTCAAAAGTTGGACTCCCCTTTCGTATCATCGGTTGAAAAACCTCCAACCAAGGACTTTTGACAAAAATTGAGCAATAATACACAAAAACATTTTACATGTATGATTGTTCTTTGATAATTATAACCTATAAAAACGGAGATTTCAACCGGAAATGTTATAAAAAATAAAAAAATCCCCTCTGCATAAAGGCAGAGGGGAGAATTTGGTGGAAATGACGGAATTTAACGCTCGGGCGTTACGATTTGCCGAGAGCGAGGGACACCCCCGCCGACACCAAAGCGGTGACACCGAGAAACTCCACGGCATACAGCGGCGGGATCAACACACCGCTGACGAACGCCATGCCTGCGGTCAGGGCGATGCCGATAACGCCCACCGCCACCTGGATGGCGGTAAACCACCGTGCACCGGTGCGCAGGCGGCGGCATTTGGCCAAGGCATCCATCATGCGGTCAATGCCGCCCGCCGACACAATGCCGGCCGATTCTTGTTCGGATACACCGTCCACAAGCGCTTCAAAGGAACGTCCTGCGGGAGCGCCCAACAGTTCCACATAGAAGCCATTAAGGCCAAAGGTGGAGGCAATCAGTGACTCGGTAACGTTCGGGTCACAGGTGCGCACCAACAACGTGATGCGGCGGTGCGTGAGATCGGCTAAAATCTTCTTCACGTGCGGATCCGCGATATAGCTGACAACGAACATGGCAGACAATTCGCCGGCGATCGACAGATACACCAGCTGGCGACCGTTCTTGGCGTACCGCTCTTCATAGTCTTTGGACGGAATGTCGATGCCGTGATTATCGAGCAGTTTGCGATTGCCGATCAATACGCGGCGACCGCTTACCCAACCGGACAAGCCCATGTCCTGCTCGTACACCAAGGTGTCGACCTCGTGGAGCATATCTACTTTATTTAAGATCATACGGCGGAACACGTGCGATAACGGACCGCCTGCGCGAATGGAAACCGAGGCGGCATCGAGGATCGCTTCGTCAATGCGCGTGCCGGAAAACGTTTTGATGCCGTGAAGCAAAACGGCGTTTTCCGGGAACAGATCGATCGCATCCAGCGCAACCGCGTGAGACGAGCCGTATTCCTCGACAGCGCGGTAACCGACGACCGCCGTTGCCTTTTTGCGCAGCTCGTTTGACGCTGCCGACAGCGCCGAACGCAGGGACAAGAGCACCGATACGGGGGCTGAAACCGCGATCATCGCGCAGAATAAAGTCACGGCGAGCAACCACGTCGTAAGACCGTTGACGATCAGGTAAACCGCGGCAGCAACCAAGGAGACGGCTGCTGTGATCGGCAGATACCACCGCATCAGCGCACCGGCGCACGGCGTATCCTCTGAGTTTTTGAGGTAGTCCGTCAAAAACTCCGTTTTGCGGAAATAGGTAACGCGCGGCTCACCCAGTGCAACAGCGGGACGGCCGATCTCTTCCGCGAGACCGCTGTCCTCAATACGCTTTGCCGCGAGTTTTTCACCAGCGACAACCGCCAACGCGAAGTTGCGGCTGATGCGATCCGCTTCCAGTTTATCCGTCACCTGCAAAAGCAGCAGCGACAAGCCGGCGACGGCGGTGAGGATCGGGGTTGTGCCGTCCGTAACGCCACCGGTGTTTAAGAATTGCAGCACCGTGTGGATCAGCGTGAGCACCGCCGCGAGCGCGACACCGCTTTCGGCGGAAACCGTTTTTGAGAACAAGCGGGATAAGCCGAAAGCCAAGCGCCCGCGCGCTGCAAACAGCATCACCGCAAACAGGACCAAATGAATGATCAGATACGCGATCGGGTTCATGGAAACTGCCGGTGAAACGAAAGAGAGGATCGCGATAATGAACAGGACGATCTCCGCCACCGCGGTGACGAACAGCGAAACGTTCGCTTTGCGCTGTGCCGTCTGCAGTTTTTGACGCAACGCCACGATCTGCTGACGGGAGGTGAGTTCCTCTTTCGGGCTCTCCTCTTCCGGCTGTTCGAGCGGCGTTTCCGGATACACGACCTCGCCTTGCTCCTCGGACTCTTCGGCCTGTTCCGCTTCGGCGCGCTCGTGCTCCTCACGCTTTTGCGAGAAGTCTTGAATTTTTTCCTGACGGATACGGCGGAGCGCTTCGCCCTCGCCTTCTTCCGTTTCCTCTTCACTTTCAAAACCGTCAAGCAGCATCTGGGTAGCGTGCTCCTGACTCTCCTCTTCGTCCTCGTCGCTGTCCAGCACGCGGGTCTTTTGCGAGACCGACACTTCGCGGGTATCGTCCATGCCCGCATCGGTGTATACCTTGATTTCTTCCTCCGCATCCGCGAGGGTTTCCGGTTCTTCCACCACCGGTTCTTCCACCACCGCTTTTGCCTTGGCGCGGCTCCTGAACAAGCCACGCTTTTTCTTGGCGTGTGCCGCGGGGGCTTTCACCTCTTGTTGATACTCCGGCTCCACAGCCACTACCGTGGGGAACTCGGTCGTATTCTCACGTTCCGCTTCGCTGTTTTCCGTTTCCTGCAGGGGTGCGGTTTGTTCTTTTTTCATCACGATCACCCTATCCTCTGTCATTTCAAGCCGAGTCGCTGGCGCGCCACTTCGTATACCATGATGCCGCACGCCACCGACGCATTTAACGAATTGATCTTGCCGCGCATGGGCAGGGACACGATCTGGTCACACTGCTCTTTCACAAGGCGGCTCATGCCGTGCCCCTCCGAGCCGACCACCAAGGCAACAGCACCTGAAAAATCGGTTTGACACCAGGTCGCGCCGTCCATATCCATACCGTACACCCACACGCCGCGTTTTTTGAGCGTTTTGAGCGTTTCGGTGAGGTTAGACACCCTCACGACGGGCATGTATTCCACCGCGCCTGCCGAGGTCTTGTACACCGTTCCGGTGAGACCCACGGCACGCCGCTTGGGAATGATGACGCCGTGACACCCCGCCGCTTCCGCGCTTCTGAGAATTGCACCGAGATTGTGTGCATCTTCCAGTTCATCACATACGATGACGAACAGCGGCTCGTTTTGTTCTTCCGCGCGGCGAAACACGTCGTCAAGTGAGGCATATTCCTTGCAGGCGGCAAAGGCGATCACGCCTTGATGATTCGCACCACCCACAGCCGTGAGTTTGCGGGGGTCTGTTTCCTTGATCGGGACCCCCTGCTCGCGGCACAAGCCGCGAATCAGACCGATGCTGCCGCCGCGCTCGCCCTTGGCGATCCAAAGGGAGTCCAGCGTACGGCCGGAACGAAGTGCCTCCAACACGGCGTTACGCCCGACGATACGGTCTTCCTCCAAGCGAGGGGATTCGGCATCGGTGATCGGCTGCTGCATACTATAAAACCTCACAATTCCCCAATATTAGATTTATTGTATCATATATCTTTTCAAAATGGAATACCCGATTTTACGTTCTTATAAGAAAATTGTTGTGGTATTTTAAAAGTTGTGGTACACTGATAAAAACACGAAGAGGGGTTGACAGCCATGAAAACAGCCGTTATCACGGGCGCGTCCTGCGGACTTGGTGAAGAATATCTAAAACAAGTCATCAACCAAATGCCCGACGTGGAGGAAATTTGGTTAGTCGCGCGTCGTCTGGAAAAACTGGAAACGTTGGCATCGCGGTTTGCAAAGCACCGTATTCGTTGCCTGTCACTCGATCTGACCGATACGGAAAGCTTTGAAGTGTATCGCCGCGAATTGGAAGTTTCAAAACCGCAGATCGTACTGCTGATCAACAACGCGGGATACGGAAAACTGGGTCTCGTCGCCGAGGCAGACTGCGCCGAACAAGCCGGTATGGTAGATCTTAACTGCCGCGCACTGACGGCGGTCACGGTGTTGTCCATCCCGTATATGGAGCGCGGGGCGGGAATCCTTAACGTCAGTTCCATCGCCTCATTCGCGCCGACGCCGCGCATGACGGTATATTCCGCCACCAAAGCGTATGTATCCGCATTTTCCAAGTCGCTCGGCGAGGAGCTGCGCCCGCGCGGGATCACGGTACTGACCGTTTGCCCCGGACCGATGGCAACGAATTTCTTGGAGGTTGCTGACATTGTGGGACGCTCCCGCACGTTTGAAACGTTGCCGTATTGTTACCCTGAGCAAGTAGCGAAAAAATCGCTTGCACGTCTACTGCGCGGCAAAAGATGGTACACCAATCGACTGCTGTATAAGTTCTACCGCGTACTGTGCAAGCTTCTCCCCCATTCATTGGTAATGAAATTTAGTAAAACCTGATAGGAGTATCACTGATGAAAAAAGTAGCATTACTCGGCGATTCCATCAAGGCGTGGTATGCGCCGATCGTCAAAGAAAAACTGGCCGGCAAGTGCGAAGTCGTCGTATTTGAGGGTGAAAACGGTAAGTTCGTCTACAACAATCTTCGGCACTTGATGAATCTGCTGTCCGCACACGGCAAAACGTTCGATTTGGTACATTTTAACAGCGGATACTGGGATATGACGTTAATGCCGTATTTGGGTGAACCTATGATTTCGCTTGAGGAGTACAAAAGCGGGTTGCGGAAGATTATCAAGTTATCCCGCGCCGCCGGTGCGAAAGTCGTTTTTGCGACCACCACACCGCTTCCCGGCAGAGAGGTCGGACCGGATAACACCGGTACCGGTGTTACGTTTTCGTTTGAGCAAGAGTTGGTATCGAATTTCAACGATGCCGCACGCGAAGTGATGCAAGAGGAAAACGTCCCCGTCAACGATCTGTATGCTGTTTGCAAACAACACGAGCGATATTACAAATGTGAGGATAATCTCCATCACACACCCGAGGGAAACGAGGTCTTGGCAGAGCACGTTGCCAACGCTATCCTAAAGGAACTCGGTATATAAAAAACAAAAGCTGTGCAGGATAACCTGCGCAGCTTTTTGTTTGCCCTTCTTGCCGCTCGCTTACGCGATTTCCGAGGGCAGGATCATTTCGCCGTTGTGGTTGTGGCTGCCGTCGTTACCGTTACCGTTTGACCTTTGATGAGGGTCAGCGGGTCGGTGTAGGTTCCGTTCACCAGTACTTCCATATGCAGATGCGAGGGATCCAATACCTCGGCGGGGAC
>JAFSGO010000043.1 GCA_017440765.1 Clostridia bacterium | reverse complement strand
GCTATTTTTGATCGTGGTCGTATTTTGCCTGACAACGGTAAGTTGTTCAGCATCGAAAGAGGCAATGGCGACGGTACCCACGACAACCGTTACTACCACGACGACCACCACGACAACAACAACCATCCCTACGGTTGCCGGAGAACGCGTACGGTATCTCGGCTTGTACGAAGCCGATACGCAAGAACCTTTGTACGAATCGTGGGCGGATGAGCGAATTTATCCGGCAAGTCTTGCCAAGATCACGACGGCGTACACCGCGTTACACTACCTTCCGGCAGACACCGAAATCACGGTTGGTTCAGAATTGTCATTGGTCAAACCGCATTCCAGTGTTTGCCACATCCAGCGCGGCCACCGCCTGACCTTGCGTGATCTGATTGCCGGTATGCTGATCTCCTCCGGCAACGATGCTGCCTATACGGTCGCGGTGAATGTGGCGCGTTCCGTTACGCAGGATGCCGATCTGACCGATAAAGATGCGGTGGCGTATTTTTGTGGATTGATGAATGAAACTGCCCGTGACCTCGGTGCCGTAAATTCGCATTACGTCAACCCCGAGGGCTGGGACGATGAACGGCAATATACCACGGTACGCGACTTGTCGCTCCTCATTCGCAAGGCCATGCGGATGCCGGAAATTCGGGATGCCGTCTCCGCTGTGGAGAAAACGGTTTCGGTAGGAAACGGCCAGACGCTTACGTTTCGTAATACGAATCTCTTTTTGCACCAAAGCAGCAACTTTTATGACGAACGTGTAACCGGCTTCAAGACCGGTTCCACCTCGCGTGCCGGTAAATGCTTGGCAACCACCTTGGTGAAAGACGGCAAGACATACGTTGCGATCGTGATGAATTGTTCTACCGACACCGACCGTTACAAAACCATGCAAGAATTGTTAACGCGAATTCCATGATGAACAGTGCCCTGAACGGTTTGCCGTTCGGGGCGTTTTTTATCGGTAGAGTGCACTCTACCGACTGAAAAACAACAGTAGAGCGGGAAAAAGAAACGGTAGGTTGTGTTTGAGCGGGAGAGGCGGCTATACTGTCCGTATCAACCAACGGAGGGGTTTGTATGCGAATACCGCTCAACGCACGGCGCTTGCCGAACTATACGCGCGGGCAGGAAATTGCCAATATGGTGACACATATCGTCGGTGGGGGACTGGGGGTTATCATTCTGCTGGCGGCCGTTTTGCTGTCATCGTTCCGTCACAACGTGTGGGGCGTCGTGAGCGGCAGTATCTACGGCGCTTCACTGATTTGTTTGTATACCGTATCCAGCGTGTATCACGGATTAAAAGCGGTTGCCGCCAAAAAGGTGATGCAGGTCATTGACCATTGTACCATCTACTTTTTGATCGTCGGCACCTACACACCGATCGTATTGTGTGCGATCCGCCCGATTGCTCCGGTGGCGGCATGGATCGTGTTCGGTGTCGAATGGGGGTTGACGGCGCTCGCGGTCGTCTTTACCGCCATTGATCATCACCGCTACCGCGTGTTGTCGATGGCGTGTTATATCGGGCTCGGGTGGTGTGTGATCTTTATCTTACAAGACACGGTTAAAGCGCTGGGCACTGCGGGCTTTTTCTGGTTGCTCGCAGGTGGCATCGCCTATACGATCGGCGCGATATTGTACGGGGTCGGTGCCAAGAAACCGATCTTCCATACCGTCTTCCACGGCTTTGTGTTGCTGGGCAGTATTTTGCAGGCGGTATCGATTCTGTTCTACGTGTTATGAATAAGCCCCCTCCTTAGCGGAGGGGGCTTTGTTATACAATATCGGTCACTGTTTCGTTATAGGTCTGATCGCCGACGATCGCGATGAGCTCGGTTTTGGTTTGTGCTTCGTCAAAGGTGGAATACCGTATGTGCAGAATATCACCCTCGCGGATCACTTTTTCGCCGTGCTGGTCCACCTGAGCAGTTCGCTTTGGATCGTGCTTTACCGACAGCACGAACAGATTGGCGGGCCAAAAAATGTCACGAATCTGTTTACCGACGGCAAACGCACCTTCCTGTACGGTCACAAAGGTATCGATTACTTGAGCGGTTTTGGATTCGTTAAGATTCTTGATCTTGCGTTCCAGCACCGTTTCATTAATGGAATGGACACCGAAGATCTCGGTAATGGCATACGCCGTGGCGGCGGTAGCAATGACCGATAACAGATGAGCCGAGCAGGACAATGCCTCTATTGAGAAAACGATTGCAGTCAGCGGCATTTTCATCATGCCGGCAATGCAGGCGGTGATGCCCAATATCAGTACAAGCGTATACTGTTCCGACGGCAGTCCGGTCAGCGTAAGAAGCTTTGCTAAAATGGCGGACACCACTGCGCCGAGTGCTAATAACGGCACGAAGATACCTCCGGTAATGCCGTTCGTATTGGCGCTGATTGTGAGCGTCGTACGCACGATCAAAATCAGTAGCAACATCACAAGCGTCGGTGCGCCTTCAAGCAGGGAAACGATGAGATGGTGACCGGTCGAGATGAACGAAAAAGAACAAAGGCCCGCAACGAGTGTCAGCAGAAAGATGAGGAAGGTTTTAACGGTGCGGGACAACTTCCCTAAAACCGTATGAAACAGAGCGTTGAGGGAGCGAAAATAATGCAAAAACAGCACCGAAAAAAGTCCGACCGCAGCACCCACAAGCAGCGGTAACCAAACGTCCCGTGTCGATAACGCAGGTAGTTGTAAAGCAGGGAACAGCGAAATGCTCACACCGCAAAGCGGTGATAGGATCTCCGATGTGATGCGAGCAAACAGCACCGAAAAAGCAGCGGTCAGCAGGATGGTCGGGGATATGCGCTGATGCGCTTCCTCAACGGCGAACAAAATACCCGAAACGGGCGCACCCGTGGCGACCGAAAAACCGGCGCAGGCGCCGCCCGTCATCGCATAGCGATCCCACGCACGGTGCTTTTTCGAAAACAAAGACACCGTACCTCTGCCAACGGCGGTACCCATTTGAACCGAAGGGCCTTCGTTGCCGAGCGGTACACCGATCAAAAACGACGTCAGGGATAGGAAAAAGGTGCCGATCAGATTTTTAAGCCAACGGAACGTGACGATTCCCCGCAAAATGCCGATCGAGGTTGGAATACCGCCGCCGCGAAGGTTGGGCGTTTTACGGTAACAGTAAGCGAATAGTGCCGCGATACCGAACAAGGCCGTGATTACGAGCGGTAACCATATCAAGTGTTCTCGCAAAAAGTCATATCCCGTTTCACAGATCGAAATCACGTGCTCCGCACATACCTTATATACGGTAATCACCACAGCGGTCAACACACCGGTGATCGCACCGAACCAGCAGGATGAAGCAATTAAATTGACGATATCACGTTTTGCTCGTTGTTTCATACAGCACCGACTCTATCTAAAAAGTTGACTATCATTTTATCACGCTGATAACGGAAAAGCAAGGGGAAACAACAAGACCGAAAGCAGGGCTTTCGGTCTTTCGTCTTATTCGAATAACGGAGTGGAAAAATAGCGTTCGGCGGTATCGGGTAATACCGTGACGATTCGCTTTCCTTTCCCTAACTGTTTTGCCATACGGATGGCAGCCGCCACATTTGTACCGCTGGAAATGCCGCACAGAATGCCTTCCTTGGATGCCAGATCTTTGGAGGCCTGCAGGGCTTCTTCATCCTTGACAATGCATACGTCATCGTAAATGTTCTGGTTGAGTATGGCGGGGATGATACCGTCACCGATACCCATCTGCACGTGTGTGCCGATCGACCCGCCCGATAAAATCGCGGCGTTTTCCGGCTCAACCGCCCAGATCGTCATGTCGGGATTGGCGGCTTTAAGCACCTCGCCGATACCCGTGATGGTGCCGCCCGTGCCGATACCTGAGCAAAAGCCGTCGATCGGTCCGTCCACTTGCTCCAAAATCTCTTTGGCGGTGGCGGAGCGTTGAATGGCGGGGTTTGCGGGATTTTCAAATTGCTGCGGTACAAACACATTCGGATCCTCGGCCTTCATTTTCAAAGCGAGCTGTAAACATTCCTCAATGCAAAGCCCAATGTTGCCCGCATCGTGTACCAACACGACCTCGGCGCCGTACTGACGAACAAGCAAGCGCCGCTCCTCACTGACGGAATCCGGCATGATGATCTTCACTTTATAACCCCGCACCGCGCCGACAAGTGCCAAACCGATTCCCTGGTTGCCGCTGGTGGGCTCTACAATGATGGTATCCTTACCGATCAGCCCACGCTGTTCTGCATCGCAGATCATATTGTAGGCAGTACGGGTTTTGATAGATCCGCCCACATTAAGCCCTTCAAATTTTACCAGCACCTCGGCGTCGTCCGGGCCTGTCATATGGTTGAGCCGAATAATCGGCGTGTTGCCCATGGCGTGTAAAATGTTATCGCAAATCATGGAATGTTGAACCTCACTTTGCAAACTGTGTAATACAGTATACGCAAGACGGAAGAAAATGTCAATTCATATAATGAATCGGCCTATCCGCCGCCGGTGGCGGAGGGGCAAGGGAATGAAATATGGCTTACGCCATATGAAATAATTCTTTCGGATTATGAAATATTTTGTTTGCGCAAAATGTGAAATAAAATTCGTACCTTCATATGCCGAAGGCATATTTCATACGCGAAGCGTATTTCATATTGCCAAGCAATATTTCACTCGTTCCGTAAGGAACGAATTTCATTGAAAAAAGGACTTCACGAAAGTGAAGTCCTTTTTTCTGTCATTCGTGTCCGAAAAAGAACTGGATAAAAACCGAGGATTTACTGTAAAAGTTTATAATTATATGCGTTACATTATGACATGGTATCCGCTGTGTATTGGGAAACAATGTTTTCAAGGTTGAAAGCTACATTGTCAAACTTATTAAATGTATATTCCATATTTAAAGTCTTTTGAGCGTGTATATCACCATTATCTTTCAATATAGTCATAGAAATCTCAGTGAACATTGTTTTAGCCACTCCATCTTTATCTATTGTTAAAACAATTTTTATGTCATCCAATTTATCTTCTTGAATATTGGGTAATATTTCTCTCATCACTTTATAACCGTAACCGTAATCTGTGCTATCGCCTTTCACAATAAAAGTGACCTCAATATCGGAATCTTTCTTCTTTGCTTCAAAAGAAGAAATTGCCTCTTGTGGAAATAGAGGTGTATTCAGATAGGTAAATAGAAAACTATCAATATTGGAACTGTTATACTCTTGTAGTGTTCCTTTTGAATTTAACGCACATGATATATTGTAGAATTTATCATTATCAATACAATAAAAATTCATTTTGTTCGCTTCGGGAAATTCATTTAATAAATAATACTGCCCTTTCCCATTAACATTTTGTGATTGTACTTTTACAGATGTATTTCGTATGAAATGTTCCGTCAAAAAAGTAACCTCGTCACAGGTTGTGATATCAATATCGCATTCAGGCCAATCGTTTTCATCCATAAGTTCGGGGACAAACATCTTGATTGTATTGTAATATATATTATACGCCTCTTCTTTTGTTATGAGGTTATTATCAGCAGTATTATTGCAACCGACAAAAGATAAACACATTACCAGACACATAAAAATAGCTATTAACTTTTTCATACAATCACTCCCTTGGATGTATTATAGCATAAAAGCGGCGAAGGGGCAATATGAAATGATATATCGCGATGCGATATGATATACGGCAAACCGTATGATATACTTGCTTCGCAAGCATGATATAATATCCGTTCCTTCATATGCGAAGCATATATCATCCACCGCAGGTGGATATCATACTAAAGGTATATCACCCGTTCCGACGAGGAACGGATATCATTGAAAAAACCTCTTTACTTTCGTGAAGTCCTTTTTTCTGGAGGCGACACTCAAAATGGAACCGGTCTAAAAACCTGATTTTCTATACAATTTTCTTTTTATAATACTTTTCTATGAACCTTTTAGTTTTTCTTGTTTTTTGAATTTCACCAACCACAAAAAACAGTCTTTTTTCTTTTTTAGGATAGGCAATTACATAGTGCGGCAATCCGCCACCAGCACCAATCCAACTACCCATTAGTGAGATGTTTCTTATATCGCTCCATTTAATTTTTTCTCTTTGACCAAAGTTATAAACAATTTCAACACATTCATCAGAAAAGACAAAATATAATGGAGATATTGAAAACACGAATACGGGTAATAAAACGAATATCCCAAACATAATGCTCAAGCCAATCTCATTTCCCATTGCACAACTTATAGAAAGTGCAAGAAATATAATAAATAGAGCAACACAAAGAATCACGTGTGTATTTAACGCAATATGTTTTTTATTCACTCGCATCACCACCTTGGGTGTATTATAGCATAAAAGCGGCCAAAAATCAATGCGGAGCATTGTATATCATCAATTCCTCAAGGAATTGCATATCATCAAAACGAAGTTTTGTATATCATCAAGCCGACAAAATACACACTTCGTGTGATGATATACGCCTTGCGGCGATGATATGCACGACTTTGTCGTGATGATATACCAAGCCTGTCGGCTTGGATAAAAAAACTCTCGTTCCGAAGAACGAGAGTTTTTTTGGAGGCGACACCCGGATTTGAACCGGGGAATCAAGGTTTTGCAGACCCATGCCTTACCACTTGGCTATGTCGCCATAT
>JAFSGO010000042.1 GCA_017440765.1 Clostridia bacterium | reverse complement strand
CGGCGGCGATATCAACGAGTATATCAACATCACGGTCAAGGATTACGATCTTTGCCCGCGCTATATGGGTCGTATCGTACGCAATCTGCGCATCAAGCCCTCTCCCGATTGGATGAAGGATTGCCTGCGCACCGCCGGTATGCGCCCCATTAACAATATCGTGGATATTACCAACTTCGTTATGTTGGAGACCGGTCAGCCAATGCACGCGTTTGATCTGCGCGATATTCGCGGCAACGAGATCATTGTGCGCTGTGCGAGTGAGGGTGAGTCGATCACCACACTGGACGGCAAGCCGCATACGCTGACCCCCGAAATGCTGGTCATCGCCGACGGCGAAGCGCCGTCCTGCGTTGCCGGTATCATGGGTGGGCTTAACAGTGAGATCAAAGAAGATACCACCGATCTGTTGTTTGAATGTGCGAAATTCCGCCGTGACAGCGTGCGCCGCACCGCGCGTACTTTGGGTATGCGCACCGAGTCCTCTGCCCGTTTCGAAAAGGGTGTGGATATCGGCGGTGTCGGTTACGCGATGGATCGCGCGTTACAGCTCATTCAGGAATTGGATGCCGGCGATATCGTTGACGGCGTGCTCGACCGACACGAGGAACTGCCTGCTCCCCGCACGTTGAAAGTCACCACCGAAAGCATCAATGCGTTGCTCGGTGTAGACGTACCGGAAGCAACTATGGCGGATATCCTTAACCGTTTGGAGATCCCGACCACGCTTGAAAACGGTACGCTGACGTGTACGGTGCCGTCGTTCCGTGACGATATTGAAGGACGTGCCGATCTCGCAGAGGAGGTCATGCGCGTGTACGGATACGATCACATCGTATCCACCCCTATGACCGGCTCTATTGTGCGCGGCAAGATCCTGCCGGAACGCCGTAATACTAACCTCATCAAAGAGGTGCTGGTCGCACAGAGCATGCAAGAGATCTCAACTTATTCGTTTATCAGCGGCAAAGCGCTTGATACGCTTTCGCTGGCCGAGAACGACCCCCGCCGTCAGGTAGTAACGCTACTCAACCCCTTGGGTGAAGAATATTCCGTTATGCGTTCACAGCTTATGACGAGCATGTTGACGGTGCTTGCCACCAACTACAACCGCAAAAACGCGGCGGTGCGCTTCTTTGAAGTCAGCAAGTTGTTCCGTCCCCTCTCCCTGCCGCTAACCGAACAGCCGCAGGAAATCCCCGCCTTGTCGCTCGGCCTCTACGGAAAAGACGAGGACTTCTTCACGCTGAAAGGCATCATAGAAACTCTGCTTGCAAATTTCGGCGTGGATGCCGATTACGCACGCAGTGAAGAACCATATCTGCATCCGGGCCGCCAGGCAGCCGTCACCGTTGGCGAAACGGTTATCGGCACCTTCGGCGAAGTACATCCCGACACCGCCGCTAAGTACGATCTGGATACGCGCGTCTACGTTGCCGAGCTGCGCTTGCAGCCGTTGTTTGAGTCAATCGAAAAGGTGCGTGTGCTGTATAAACCTCTGCCCCGCTTCCCCGCCGTCGAACGTGACTTGGCTCTCTTGTGCAACGAAGAATTGCCGGTGGCGGAGATTCAAAAGACCATCATCAAAGCAGGCGGTAAGCTGCTGGAGAACGTAACGCTGTTTGACGTCTATCAGGGCGCACAAATCGCTGCAGGAAAGAAGAGCGTGGCGTTCAGTTTGTATTTCCGTTCAAAGGAAGGCACACTGTCGGATGCGGATATTGACCCTGTACTTAAAAAGATTTTTGCCGGATTAGAGGAAAAAGGTTGCACACTTCGGTCATAACACTTGCAATTTCACAAATAATAGCGTATACTGATAGATAGTCAGTACGATGGGAGGAATCCGAATGTTAGATAAAACCATGACCTTCTCGGTAAACGAGGATAAAGATCAGCAGATGAAGCAGGTGCTCACTGCGGTATATGACGCCCTGCGCGAGAAAGGATACAATCCTATCAATCAGATCGTCGGATATATCTTGTCCGAGGATCCGACCTATATCACCACACACAACAATGCCCGCAGCTTGATCCGCAAGGTCGACCGCGACGAGTTGTTGCGTGCCATGGTACGCTCTTATCTCAATAACTAAGAAACGAGGACTCTATAACATGGCTGAAAAGCAAGAAAAATTGCTCACGTATAAGGGCAAGCCGTTGGTGCGCAGCGGTAACGTCCTCTATTACGGAGACATGGCGGAGAAATGTGTGGTCATACTGCAGATCCTCTCCAACAAAACCGTCGGCGATATGACGGTGGCGGATAAGATTCAGGTCCAGCTTATGCTGACGGATCCCGAGGTTCGCCTGAAAGATCGCATCTTAAAGAAAAGCGAGAAAAACGGCCTGTACAACGCGATGGATATCGGCAGTATTTGGCTGGAACGCGCACTCGCAGAAAATTAACTCACAAAAAAGAGCACCGACGAAAGTCGGTGCTCTTTTTACGGTTTACATGTTCCGCACGGTGCGTATTCCATATTGATCACTTGCTGTCTGCTTCCCACAAAATCTTGACGGTTTTCTGCATCGATCTTCGCGACATGATGACAACCAGTGCGGTGAAATTTCTTTGTATTTGTGTTCAAAACGTAAGTTGTTTGTACAGGTGTTGCTGTAGTGGTTACTTTTGTCGTTGCTGTCGTCGTTATTTTGGTTGTTGTTTTCGCTTTGGTTGTGGTAGTTGTCTTAGTAGTAGACCCGGTAGTGCTTGTTTCGGCTGTCGTTGTTACTTCATTTGTAGTTGTCGTTTCTTCAGAGACAGTTGTTGTGCTTTCTACAAAATTGCTTTCGATAGAACTGGTAGTCTGTACCGAATCATAGGGGCCTTCTTCTAAACATCCACCCAATGAAATTGCAAGAATGCACACCGCAATACCAAGTATTATCTTTTTCATAGCACGTCACCTCGTTTGATAATTTTGAGTTTGTTTGCTCTTATATGGGTGCATAACGATTATAAAGCTATTTTATAATAATGTCAAGTGATTTGCTCTTAAACGAGTGCAAAGAGGTGACATTATCATCAATAGCCATATTGAAAAACTAATCGGCAACAATATTAAACTGTTGCGCGAAAAAGCCGGTATGACACAAGAAATGTTGGCCGCGAAATTACAAGTAAGTGGTTGTGATATAACCAGAAGTTCTATTGCCAAAATCGAAGTAGGACAACGCCACTTGTATCCGGATGAGATACTCCTTATTAAGCAAATTCTCCGTGTCGAGTACGAGGACATTTTCAAAGTTTCTTCTAAAAAGTAAGCAACTCCTCTTGCCTGTGTGCAAGAGGAGTTTTTCTATTTTTTCATCAGACGGGCGGCGAGTGTTTTATCGGGGGTGACGTAAACCGTACGATTGGTTTCATAGATCACCATACCGGGTTTGGCACCCGCCGGCTTTTTCACGTATTTGATCTGCGTATAATCCACCGGCACCTGCGCCGAATCAGCGGCTTTGGAGTGCGTTGCCGCTAAAATCGCCGCTTGCATCATGGTTTCCTCAGGCGGGGTCACACCATCCGTTAAAATAACCGTATGTGATCCGGCAATATTCTTGGTGTGGAACCACCAGTCACTGCCTTTAGCGGTGCG
>JAFSGO010000041.1 GCA_017440765.1 Clostridia bacterium | reverse complement strand
CCGTCAACGTCAAGGTATCACCGGCAACCAACGAAACATGAATAATCGCCGGTGTGTTATCGTTGGTATTCACGCGTTCAAGCGGATCTGACACCACCGAACAACGTAAGAGTCCTTCCGTATATCCGCGGGCAACGCCGCGGTTGATTGCCTCTTCCAGCAAACCGCCCGTAACGTGGACCTCCTGCCCCAACTCAACAAAGACGACCGCCATACCCGTATCCTGACATACCGGCAGCTGCCGTTTCTGTGCGACGGCGACGTTCTCCTCCAAATCACACAATATCTCACGGGCAAGCGGCACACGCTCGTGTTGACACGCGCACGCTACTGCCTCACACACGTCTGTCGGCAAAGAGCGGTTTGCTTGTATACACAAATCACGCACGGCCTGTTCAATCTCCAAAACCGATATTTCGCGCATTCCCTCACCTCTTCACTATAGATAAAAAATGCCGTTGCCATCGGGCAACGGCACGTAAACTTATCCTCTTTATGATTTTCTGCTGCGGGAAAATCCACCGTGCTTGCCGTCCAGCGAGCGCTTGAGATCCAGCATCTTTTCGTCGCTGGTCTGCTTAAAGCGCGACATCATCTCTTCAAAGTTGCTGCTCTCGGTACGGGTGGGTTGCCACTCAAAGCCGCCGGGACGACCGGGCGACATGTGACGCGGTGTACTGCGGTTGGTACGCGCCGGAGGATCCATGGCTTTTTTGATGGAAAGACTGATCTTGCCATCTTCACCAATGTTCAGGATCTTGACCTTGACCTGCTGATTTTCCGTGACATGATCGCGGATTTCCTTCACGTACGTCGGTGCAACCTCCGAGATATGCACCATGCCGGTCTGACCGCCCTCCAGTTCGACGAATGCGCCAAACTTGGTAATACCGGTCACCTTGCCCTCAACACAAGTACCCACTTCCAACGCCATTTTGCGGAGTTCCCCCTACTGCCTAACTGGTTTAATCATTCGGGATCTCGACTAAGATCGTCTCACCCGGTCTTGCCATGCCTTGCTTGCGCGCCTGCTGTTCCTTGTATGCATCGCTGTTATCGATCTGCTCCTGCAGCACTTCGTTGTTTTCGATCTGCGCCGCTGTTTGCTCATTCAGCTTGTCCAAGCGCTCCTGCGCGTTGCTGAGCTGCAACTGCAGTTGCACCATGGAAACCACGACATACACCGCAAAGGCGACAATGGCTACACGAAGAAGTACGCTTTTTCTGCGTTTTGCTGCTTTTTTACTTTTCACGGTGCCATCATCTCCTTTCCGCCGCACAAACTTATACGAATTGATTATACACTACTCGCGCCCTCTGTTTCAAGTCCTTTTTTAAATTTTTTCAGGTTTTTTCGTATTTTTTCCACCAATTTTCGACATCCTTCACGCAGCGCGCCGATCGGCACTCGGATAACGTCGTACAGACGACGTCCCAACCGCGATAACCACGCGATAGCGGCGGTAACAAAACGCACCACCGCGCGTCCGACCGTGTAACGATACGCAAAAAAGCCGGCAACGAGTCCTGCAAACAAATACAGGCGTACTACCCCGTCGGCGACGGCGAGCGCAAACAAAAAGACGAGCGGTGCTGCCGTGAGAAAAAACAGCAAATCCTGCCAAAACACACGCATCGTACCCGGACGCAGTATACAACGCAGAATGCGAAACACATCGTAATACGCCCCCAGAAGGAACCCCATCCCGCAAGACAAAAACAGTTCCCGCAACTGCTGAACATTCGTAAAGCCCATATCTATCGAAACAATTTACCGAAAAAGCCGCCCGAGCGCGTATGAAGTTCGGTGTAAACCAATGACTCGACGTGTCCTTCGAGGGTCAGATCACCCGTTTCAATATTCAGACGGTTGATGTGCAGCCCCGTCCCTTTGACCGTCAGTTCGCCCTGTTCCGTATAGATCACGACTGTGGTCTCATCAAAACTGTCCACATCCTGAACACCGGACACCGACAGCACGCGCCGTTCGCTCAAGTTGAGCAAATGCGGCATGGCAGGAGGCACGGCAGATAATTGTTCTTTCATAAAAAATTCTCCCCTTACACCATAAGGTATATGGGGAGAGTTTTTATAATATTACAGCAGCTTGTACAGAAGTGCCGCGTCGTTCTTCGCTACCGTTTCCTGCACGCTGACGACTTCGACCGTTACTTCGCGGGTACCGAGGGCAATCGTCAGCGTATCACCGATCTTGACATCGTAAGAAGCGCGTGCGGGTTTTCCGTTGACCGACACCCTCCCCGCATCGCACGCCTCGTTCGCCACGGTGCGCCGCTTAATAAGGCGCGACACCTTTAAATACTTATCCAGACGCATAAAGAAATACCTCCAAACAAAAAGCCGCCCAAACGGGCGGCTTTTAAATAACCGAATGATCCGATTATTTCGCAACAGCGTCTTTGAACGCCTTGCCGGCCTTGAAAGCAGGAGCTTTGGAAGCCGGGATCTTGATGGTCTCTTTGGTCTTGGGATTCAAGCCGGTGCGAGCAGCACGAGCGCGAACCTCAAACGTACCAAAACCAACCAACTGTACCTTATCGCCTTTTGCGACGGCCTCTTTAACAGAGTCCAGAACAGCAGTGACAGCCTTCTCGGCATCTTTCTTAGCCAAACCGGTTTTCTCAACAACAGAAGCGACTAACTCAACCTTGTTCATGATAAATAACCTCCAACAATTTTATATTCCAACGGAATAGTTCCGCATAGAATCACAATACCCATACATCATTGTATCCCATGCCCGAATTTTTTGCAAGGGATTTTCACAAAAATTCGCACAACACCGATAAATTCCACAAAAACAATAAAATTTTATGAAAATTTTAGGATATTTTACCAAGAAACGCACTTATTGGGCGATGATTTGGTTTACGGCGCGCTGCACCTCGAACCGTATACGCTCCATATCCAAAGTGGTAAACTCGCCGAATCGGTACACAATGCGGCCGTCCACGACCGTCATGCATACCGCCCGACTGCCGGCACCGTACAACACGTTTGAAAGCGGTGCGTTGGCCGGACAGAGACCCGGATGAGTGGTATCCATCATTACCAGATCGGCGCGGTATCCTTCGGCAATATCTCCGCAATCGGTGCGCCCTTGCGACAGTGCGCCTGCGCGCGTTCCCATATACAGCATCTCCCCTGCCGGCAAGGCACCCGCGTTACAGGCAACCCCTTTGGCAAGCAACGCTGCCGTACGCATCTCGTCCACCATATCCAGCGCGTTGTTGCTTGCCGCCGAATCGGTACCGATCGCAACGGGCAGTCCCATCGCCCGATATTTCTCTATCGGTGCAATACCGCTGCCGAGTTTTAAGTTGCTCTTGGCACAGTGGGCGAGCGTGACGTCGTGCTGTGACAAACAACAAACGTCGTCATCGGTCAGCCACACGCCGTGCGCAACCGTCAACGGTTGCGCGAGCATCCCGACTTTTTCAAGTAAGCGTGTTGGTGTGCAGCCGTGCCGACCGACACACTCTTTCTGTTCGCTTGCGGTTTCGGATAAATGAATATGCATCCGCAACCCGTGCTGAGCCGCCAGTTCGGCGGCATCGTGCAGGACGTCGGGGCGCGTGGTATATTCCGCGTGCGGCGCGACGTCCACTAAGATCCGACCGTCTTCGGTTCCGTGATACTGTGCAATCAGTGCTTTGGTATCGGCACAGGCGGGCAGATCGGCAAACCGTTTGGCAGCATCGAAGCACGAGATCCCCCGCCCGATGTTTGCTTTAATCCCGCTCTCCGCTACCGCGCGCACGGTATCCTCACAGAAATAATACATATCGGTAAAAGAGGTGGTGCCGGTCATCAGCATTTCGGCGATGCCGAGCATACTCCCCCAGTATACCGCATCCGAAGAGAGCTTGTCCTCGAACGGAAAAATGCGATCAAACAGCCACGACTGCAACGGCATATCCTCACCGTAGCCGCGCATCAAGGTCATAGCAACGTGGGTGTGCGCGTTGACAAAGCCCGGCAACAGTAACCGATGGTTACCGTCGATCCGCTCTCCGTAATCCTCGACAGGCGGCGTTTCACCCACATAGCGGATATACGCGCCTTGTACGCCGACGTAGCACGAAGGCAGGTACGTTCCATCTGCTTTCAGCACCGCAATATTTTCGAAAATCATACGTCCTTCGCCGCCTTTGCCACAATCGCTTTCATCAGTTCACCAAAGGTACGGGACATCTTTGCCGCTGCTACGACCACTTCATCGTCGCTGACCTCTGTTCCCGCAACGATTCCTGCCGCCATGTTGGTGATGCAGGAGATCCCGAGCAACTCCATACCGCTTTGTGCCGCAACGATCGCTTCCGGCACGGTGGACATGCCCACCGCATCACCGCCGAGCAACCGAATCATGCGGATCTCGGCAGGTGTTTCAAACTGCGGGCCGCCCATATAAAAGTACACACCCTCTCGCAACGGAACGGACAGTTCTGCTGCCGCACGGCGTGCGATCTCCTGCAGGCGGGGCGTATAGGTGTGCGTCATATCAAAGAAACGCGCACCCAACCGTTCGTCTGCCGGACCTCTTGCGGGGCTATCCGCGCACAGTTTAATATGATCGGTAATGAGCATCAGATCACCAACCGCGAAATCCGTATTCACGCCGCCTGCAGCATTGGTCAGAATCAGCGTTTTGACATCGAGTGCCTGCAACACCCGCACGTAGAAGGTGACCGTTGTAAAATCATACCCTTCGTAATAGTGCGAACGACCGGAGAACACGAACAGCGGCACGCCGTTCAAACGGCCCGCCGCCAGAAATCCCGCATGAGAAGCCACGGTGGACACCGGAAAGTGCGGGATGTCTTCGTACGGAATACGCACGGCATCCTCAAGCTCGTCGGCAAGATATCCAAGCCCCGAGCCGAGCACCAACGCCGTGTGCGGCAGTTCCATCCCCGCAGCGGCAACGCGCTCACGCACCAATGCCGCCGCTTGTTCAATACACGTTAACAAGTCGTTCATGTGCATTACAGTTTCGCACCGCACTGGTTGCAGAACGTCGCCGTATGCTCGTTGAAAGCACCGCAGCCGTCGCAACGCACGAGATTTTTGCTGTCCATGATGCGCTCTTCCAAGTCTTCAATCTCTGCATTGAGAGCGTCAATGTGTTCGATGCACGCATCCACCATATCGTCGATCGGCTCACCGGACTTGCGGCTGTCATAGATCAGTCTTCCCAAGCCCTCGTGCGCACCGGCGATCTCGCGGCGCAGATCCGCGATCTTCACTTTCATTTTACCGAGTTCTACCAATTCGCCGGTCTTTTTACCGACGTTTTCCGCGACGTCCTTTACGCGGGACACAACATCTTCAAACTTCGTCATACTCGATCGCTCCTTTTCTGTTTCCTATTTTTATTATAAGAAATTCCATAGCAAAAGACAATAGAATTTTTATTTAGAGCCGATAAACTCCCACAGCAAAGAATCTGTCGGCAACCCTTCGGCTGACAACGGGCAAAATTGTGACAGTGCATCCGTTAAATGCGCAATCGTTTGCGCATAGGGACTCTCTTTCGGGACTTCGCGCAACAAGGGTAACAACCGCGGAGCCAGCAGCGCGGGCTCAAATGCATGAGCGGTATCGAACACCGCATTTGCCGTGTCCACGTACGGGAACATATACAGATTTTCACCGCGCACGACCTGCCGCCACATATCCAGCGTGTTCTCGATCGAACTGTTGCGGAACTGATAATCACGCAACATACGACGGCACAACCGCAGATCGCGGCGTGTGAGCAACGTTTCCTCACCGTCGTACACCCGCGACATGACGTTGATAAAGATCTTAAAGACGTTATCGCCCGACAAATGATCCTCAAGCATGGGATTCAGTGCGTGGATCCCCTCAAAGATCACCACCGAATTATCGGCAATGCGAAGTTCCTGCTTCTGCGGTTCGGGCTCACGGGTGTTAAAATCAAAGCGCGGCAACTGCGTGACGCCGTCCGTCAGCAGTTCTTTCATACAAGTTTGCAACAGCGGCAGATCCAGCGCTTCAATCGACTCGTAATCATAACTGCCGTCCGGCAAGAGAGGCGCTTGCCCTTTTCCGCGGTAAAAATCATCCAATGAAATAATACTCGCCTGTCTGCCGCGCGCCTCGAGCTCGCGTTTGAGATTGTTAGCGGTGGTGGTCTTTCCCGCCGAGGAGGGACCGGACAACAGCACCAAGCACCTGCCCGTCATGCGTGACGCCATGTGCTCGGCTACCCGCCGCACGTTGGCAAGATACCGCGCGCACTCTTCCTCGATCATGCGTTGAGGATCTGTTTTCAGCCGTTCGTTAATATCCGCAACGCGCAACGTGCGCTGTTCGAAAAATTGATTCATAGGCGTATCCTTTCGTAAAAGTCTTTGACAGAGTTCTTCCGATTCAGCATTTCCGCAAGGCCGCTGTTGTATTCGTAAGGGAACTTATAATTGAAAATACGCTCCAAATACTCCGTTCCCGGTTGTTTCAATTTGGACACCGCACCGGCACCGCACCCTAAAATGGTATGCGTTTCATCCATGATATAGACGTTGTATAAGCCCTCAAAGCCATCCTTCGCCCACCCGACGTTTTCCTGATTACCGACCGTACGGCTTTGGCGGTAAAGATAGTATGGGTGATACCCTGCCTGCGGCAAGCGTTCGGCAGTATAACGCACCATACGCACCGCTTCGTCGCCGCCGCGGTAATCCGCCCGCTTTTGCAAGGTCAGATTCGCAGCGCGTTTCATCGAGAGCGTATGAACGGTAACACTTTCGGGTGCCAAGCGCAAAATACCGTCGACAGACTCACAAAAACCGTCATAGGTATCCCCCGGCAAGCCCGCAATCAGATCGGTGTTCACGTTATTGTGCCCGCAGCGACGTGCCGCTTCGAAGGCATCGTAAAACTGTGCCACCGTATGCTTCCGTCCGATCTCGCACAAGACGTCATCACGCAGCGTTTGCGGGTTGATGCTGATGCGCGACACGCCTGCCGCTTTCAGCACGCGCAGTTTATCGTCAGTCACGGTATCGGGGCGTCCTGCCTCCACCGTATATTCCCGCACGGTGGACAGATCAAAGGATGCTTCCACCGCCCGCGTCAAAGTCGCGAGTTGTTCGGGTGTCAGCGTTGTGGGGGTACCGCCGCCAAAATAGACGGTTTCCAAGCGCAATCCCAGTTCCTTGGCGAGTGCACCGGTAAAAGCGATCTCCTCTGCCAATCGATCCACGTATTCCGGAATCAGTTTGGCGGCCCTGGTAACGGTCTGGGACACAAACGAACAGTAATCACAGCGTGACGGGCAAAACGGCACCGACACGTATAAACTGAACGATTCCGGTTTAGAGAGTCCCAAAATGCGGTCCTCCGCCTCCAGCGTCGTTCGGCTTAACGAGAGCTTACGTTCGCTGACGAACAAACGGTCACGCAGGTGAGCGACGGCCTTTTCTTCCCCCTCCTCCGCGATCAAACGGCGCAAGAGTTTGACCGGCCGCACGCCGGTGACGATTCCCCAATCCTGCGTGGTGTGAAACGCATCCGATAACAACTCGTACAGCAATTCACACAGCACCAGCTCACACTCATCGGAATAGGCAGGATGTGCGTTTGCTACCTGTGCGTGCCGTGTTTCGTCGTAGTCGGTAAGCTGCAAGCGACAAGAGAGTGCCGTTTCGGTCGCCTGCTTTTCCAGTCGCGCGATCAGCGATGCGCCATCCGACGGTGTATCGTCAGATTCCGCTACCACCAAACACTCTTGCGGCAAAAACAACCGACAGACGTTTTGTAATTCAAAATGATAATCGTGTCCTTGTAAGTACAGAACCATATCTTATATTCCTACCATAAACGGATTTGACTGTTTTTCAAATCCTATCGTTGTTTCCCCGCCGTGGCCGGGTACGACGCACGTTTCATCCGGCAAGGCGCTCAATCGGTGCAAACTTTGCCGCATCGCCGTCATGTCGCCACCCGGGAAATCGGTTCTGCCGATACTCCCCGCAAACAGCGTATCGCCCGCAAAGAGAACATTTTCACAACGATAACAGACACTGCCGGGCGTGTGTCCCGGTGTGTGTAACACCGTAAATATCAGCGAGCCGACCGCGACGGTATCGCCGTCTTTGAGCAAACGATCCGCCGTGGGAGAATCCGACAACGGCATCACACTGTACCGCGAATCCGTCAACCCACGCACATCGTCTGCGTGTACATAAAGCGGTGCAGCGAATTCCCGTTGTAAGCGAGCGGCGGCACCCATGTGATCGAAGTGCGCATGCGTAAGCAAAACGGCACGAATCGTTAACGAAAACTCACGAATATGCGCAAGAATTCGCTCGGCTTCATCGCCGGGATCAACCACAACCGTGTTGCCGTTTGCATCAAACACCAAGCAACAGTTGGCACCGTAAGCGCCAACAGGAAAATACTGATATATCACGCAATCACATCCAATCCCGTGTATCCAACGGAATGGTGACCGGCCCGTTGCCGCGCATGCTCACGATCATATGCGCGCCGAACTCGCCCGCTTCTACCTTGGAAACGCCCTGCGCGCGCAGTTCGGCCATGAACAGCTCGTACAGCGGCTGTGCTTTTTCCGGCCGCGCCGCCGCAAAAAATTCCGGTCGCCGCCCGTGCGAGCAGTTGGCTGCCAACGTGAAATTCGACACTGCCAGCACTTCACCTCCGATGGTGAGCAATGACAGATTCATTTTATCGTTTTCATCGGTAAACACGCGCAGATTGGCGATCTTTTGCGCCATCACTTTTGCGTGTTCGGGGGTATCTTCCTGCTCGACACCGAGCAAAATAAGCGCACCCGGGCCGATACGGCCGACAAGGCGACCTTCCACCTCTACTGAGGCGTCGTACACCCGCTGAAAAATCGCTTTCATATTTTTTACGCTCCTCCGCGTTCAATGTCCTCAACACCGCTTACACGTTTTAAGCGACTCATAACCTCTTGCAGATGCGGCAAGCTGTTGACACCTACCGTAACGGAAATTTGACCGTGTCCGTCACGGCCGCCGCGTGCCTGCAAGCCGTAGATCATCACGTGCATGGCGGCAAGCTGTGCGGTGATATCCGCGAGCAATTCAATGCGGTCAGTCACTAAAATGTGTAATTCCGCTTTGAATTCCTCACGAATGCTGTCCTCCCACGACACATTAACCCAGCGCTCCGGTTCAGCACTGCGTGCGGGATCTTGCGGCACGTTTGTACAGTCGCGCTTGTGAATGGATACACCGTATCCGCGGGTAATAAATCCGATGATGTCGTCACCCGGCACGGGGTTGCAACAACGCGCAAACTTGACCAGGCAATTATCCATGTTTTCAATGATGACACCGCCGTTATGATGACGGTGCGGTTTCGCTGCCGCCGTAACACTCTCCGCTGTCACCGGCTCGGTGCGCGTGTACTTGGCAGCTTCCTCTTTCATACGCGGGACAAGGCGCGACAGCAGAATGCCGCCGTAGCCGATCGCCGCATAAAAATCGTCAATGCTGTCACAGTGCTGACGCTTGGCCTGCGCCATCAAGAAATCCTCAAGATCCTGTCCCGATAAGCGGATAAAGTTGCGCGCCATTTCGCGTTCGAGTTCCTCGCGCCCTTGCTGAATATTTTCCTCGCGGCGCTCCCGCTTATACCACGAACGGATCTTGTTGCGCGCTTCACTGGTCTTAACGAGCTGTAACCAGTCGCGGCTGGGACCGTGATTCGGCGCAGAGGTGGTCAGGATCTCCACCACCTCACCGGTGTTCAGCTCATAATCGATAGATACGATGCGCCCGTCCACCTTGGCACCCACCATGCGGTTACCGACCTCGGAATGAATAGCATACGCAAAATCAATGACCGTCGAGCCGCGCGGCAAGCTGACGACTCGTCCGCGGGGTGAAAACACAAACACGTCGTCCGACGACAGATCGGTCTTGATGGATTGCACAATGTCCTCGGCATCGTCGACGTCCTGCTGATTTTCAATGAATTTGCGCACCCACGCCAGCTTATCTTCCAAGCGATCCTTTTTCTGGATACCGAGCTTGTATTTCCAGTGCGCCGCGATACCGTATTCCGCCGTATGATGCATTTCCCAGGTGCGGATCTGCACCTCGAACGCGATCTTTTCGTGGCTGATAACGGTAGTGTGCAAAGACTGATACATATTTGCCTTAGGTGTGGAGATATAATCTTTAAACCGATTGGGGATCGGGTGGAACAGATCGTGCACGATACCTAAGGCATTGTAACAGTCATTGACAGTATCCACAATAATTCGCACGGCGTATACGTCGTATATCTCATCAAATGCGCGGCCTTGCATATACATCTTGCGATAAATACCCGCAATGCTCTTGATACGCCCGCAAACGTACGGTTTCATGCCGTACTCGTCCAACCGTTCGCGCAACTGTTCCTGAATTGTATCCAGAAAAGAGGCGCGTGCGTCACTGCGCATATTCAAATTCTGTTCGATCTCCTCACACCCCATCGGGTCGAGCAGGTGCAATGAGATATCTTCCAGTTCCTCTTTAATGGCACGGATACCGAGCCGATGTGCAAGCGGCGCATAAACGTCCAACGTTTCCTTGGCTTTGTCCCGCCGCTTTTGCGGATACCAACCGTCGCTGGTGCGCATGTTGTGCAGCCGGTCTGCCAGTTTAATGATGATAACGCGAATATCCTGCGACATCGCGAGGAGCATCTTGCGGACGTTTTCCGCCTGTTCCTCTTCTCTGGTTGAGAACGGCATTTGCGTGATCTTGGTGACTCCATCCACGAGCAACGCTACGTTCGCACCGAATTCGCGCTTAATATCGTCAAGTTCAATGCCGGTATCCTCCACCACGTCGTGCAAAATTGCCGCAATAATGGTTTCGTTATCCATGCCCAGTTCAATGAGAATGCACGCGACCTGCAACGGATGGCAGACGTAGTCCCCGCCCGTGTACCGCACCTGCCCCGCGTGGGCTTCGCACGCCATCGCGACAGCGCGATCGATCATCTCGCCGTCGTATTTCTTTTCAGCGGTGGCGATCGATTGCTTTAAGGCGGCGATCGCCTGATCTTTGTACCGTATCGTATTCTGTTCCACGATCACCCCTCCTGTCCTAACAAATAGCGAGCCGTTTGTGTGCTCATTAAATCACATTTACCGTCTACCGGTTTTACTGCCGCATACACCGTATCGCCGTGATTCTGCCAATCGATCAAGCCCGCCTCGCAAAGTAAGGTCAGCGATACCAATACGTCCGTGCCCGTAAACGGCTCACGGGCCATCGTATGAATCAAAGATTCCACCGTACCGCGGTACGGGCGTTGCTTTAAGAAACGATATACCGCCGCCGCGCAATCACGATTCGGCGAAGCGGTATCCCGCTTAACATCGCGGCGCAAAATCGAATCGTAGCGGCGCAGGGTGTCCAACATCGTTTCTTGATCCAGGTCTGCGTGCCGTATATCGCGCACGATAACGGATACGCTGACGGCACCGCGGTATTCGTTGCGATCCAGCGTTACCGACACGTTGAGCACCTCACCCACAGAAAAGGGAAATTGCTCCGGTGTTGTAGAAAACTTCATGGCGGTTACCCGCACGCCGTCGCGATTCAAGGTCAATCGCAGATGTTTGCCCCCGCCCACGGCATCGATGCGCTCCAACGTCATGCGATATAAACCGAACAGCGGCGACGGATTCCCCGCACCGAACGGTTCGAGTGCCGACAGGCAGGTGAGTAACTCCGGCTTGATCTGATCCGGCTTGAGACGGCAATCCATGCGCACCTCCGGCACCGGCATCGTCGATACCGCAGCAGCATACGCGTTGATCTTCTCACAAAACTCCTGCAAGCGAGACGCTTCTAATGTCAGACCCGCGGCCAGTTCGTGCCCGCCATAGCCAAGCAAGCAGTCCTCGCATGCGTGCAACGCTTCGAACAGCGAAAAGCCCGCAAGACTTCTGCCGGATCCGCGCGCGATACCGTCTTCCACCGACAGTACCAAGCAAGGACGGCCGTACCGCTCCTGCAGGCGCGCCGCTAAAATGCCCAACACGCCGTGGTGCCAGCCCTCGCCCCACACAACGATCACGTGCTGTGCCGTTCGCTCGGGTGCTACACAAAGTGTTTCCAAAATCGGCGTCAAAATTGCCGTTTCGGCTTCCTGACGTTCTCTATTTTTCTCACAAATCTCGCCGGCTAAACAATCGGCCTCCTGCTCATCCTCGCTGAGCAGCAACGCTGCCGCAATCGACGGATCGTCCATACGGCCCGCCGCATTGATGCGCGGTGCGAGCGTGAACGCCACCGAGGTCGCCGTCTGCTTCGTTCCGGCAACGCCCGCGTGCTCACGTAAAAGGCGCAGCCCGGGACGCGTTTCGTTGTTGATACTCTGTAATCCGCGACGCACCAAAATGCGGTTATCGTGACGGAGCGGCATGACGTCGGCAAGCGTGCCAAGTGCCACTAAATCGCCGTATTCACGTATCACCCAATCGGGGTCGCCCTCTAAGGCACATACCAACTGAAACGCCACGCCGACGCCTGCAAAATCTTTAAATTCGCTCGGACAGTCGCGGCGATGCGGATCCACTACCGCCACGGCGTTCGGCAACGTATCCTGGGGCTGATGGTGGTCGGTCACCACCACGTCGATACCGCATTCCGCGGCAAAGTCAACCTCTTCCAACGCGGTAATGCCGTTATCGACGGTAATGATCAGTTGTACGCCTTGCGCCGCCATTTCCTCAATGCTCTCACAATGCAGGCCGTAGCCCTCACCGTCGCGTCGCGGCAGGCGGTAGGCAACTCTCGCTCCCCGGCTTCGCAGATACGAGTATAGGAGCACCGTAGCGGTAATGCCGTCCGCATCATAGTCGCCGTATACCATAATGCTTTCGCCCTCATCAACGGCACGCTGTACGCGTTCCACGGCGGCATCCATATCCGCAAACATAAACGGATCGCTCGTAAGATCGTTGCCCACCAAAAAATCCATGGCAGATTCTGCGTCGGTAATGCCGCGACCGGTCAACAACAGACAAAGCAACGGGTCCAAACCGCATTCTGCCGACAAGTCGCTGGCAATATCTTTATTCACTTGTAAAAATGTCCAACGCTTGTAGCTCATACGGACTTACCCTCTCTACGATATATACACGGTTATCATAACATTTCTCATGGCTTGATTCAATAGAATTCTTTTGTATTTGTGTGCAAATTCGCCATAATCTTTCAAAAGATTCCAAGTATTGACATTTTTTGGAAATTGTGATACGATAATCCCGAGGTGATCGGATATGAAATCAACAGGTATTGTTCGTAATTTAGATAACTTAGGACGTATCGTGCTTCCCGTGGAGTTGCGCCGCACATTGAAGATCGGAGAAAAAGATCCGGTGGAAATTTTTGTGGAGGATGATATGGTCATTCTCAAAAAACATCAGCCGTCCTGCTTATTCTGCGGTGATCCGAAAGACGTTATTTCGTTCAAGGGGTATAACATTTGCCCCAACTGCTTACGGGAACTGACAAAGTAACTTCTTCTCCGAAAAATATGAAACGTTTGCCGAGCGTATTCTCCCCGATCGGCAAAATCACACCAAGTTTAAAACCGCAAGAGAGCGTTGCTCTCTTGCGGTTTTTCTTTGCGTATGTTTTTGTGCCTACACGCATAGGATGGTGTAAAGAAAGGTGTGAACGCCGATGGATAATTCTGATTTTCGTTCGATGATGGAGCAATACAACCAAGAGCTGTTACGTATGCAGCAACGTGCCGAAGCCCCGCCGCCTGCCCCGACTGTGCAACCGGTGCCGTCTCCCACAACCCCGACTGCTTTCACGGCACCGCTTAAGGTGCGGGTGACATCCGCAAACGGTGCCGTGCCGATTCCCGATGCGTTGGTGATCGTCACCCGTGAAGAAAACGGTGAGACCATCGTGGAGGGCTCTCGCATCACTAACAGCAGCGGTTTGACCGAATCGATCCTTTTGCCCGCGGTCGATCCGACACTTACCTTGCAGCCCGGCAACAATATCCCACGTATCGTATACGAGGTGACCGTCGCCGCGCCCGATCATTACCGTGCGCGATTGAGTGATGTTCCGCTGTACGGCGGTATTCCGACCGAACTGCCCGTATCGCTGATTCCGTTGCCGGAGTTTGACAACGATCCCGAGCAGGAGATCCAATACACAACACCACCTATCAATTTGTAAGGAGTTTTTCCATGGCTGATTTACCGTTTGTGCCCGAAAATATCGTTGTACATCTCGGCGCGCCATCCTCAGACGCGCCGAACGTGACGGTGTCATTCCCGGACTATATCAAAAACGTCGCCTCAAGTGAGATCTTTCCCACCTGGCCGGAAAGCGCGATCCGCGCCAATATTTTGGCACAGATCTCGTTTGCGCTCAACCGCATCTACACCGAATGGTACCCCAGCCGGGGCTATGCCTTTGACATCACCAACAACACCGCGTTTGATCAATCGTTCGTGCAAGGGCGCGACATTTTTGACAACATCAGTTTACTGGTAGATGAATTGTTTAATGATTACGTGCGCCGCCAAGGATCGATCGAACCGTACTTCACGCAATACTGCAACGGCACGACGTCCATCTGCGACGGATTATCCCAATGGGGTACGGTTGACCTTGCCAACCAGGGCTTAAATTCGGTTGAAATTCTGCAATCCTTTTACGGTGATGATATTGAGATCGTCACCGACGCACCCGTGCGCAACAATCAGCCGTCGTATCCGGGTACGCCGTTGCGTGTGGGGTCCACCGGCAACGACGTGTTGACAAAGCAAATACAACTTAACCGCATTTCCCGCAACTATCCCGCTATCCCGAAAATTGATCCCGTAGACGGTGTGTTCGGCACCGCCACCGAGGATGCGGTCGTTGCGTTTCAAGAGATCTTCGGGTTAACGCCCGACGGTATTATCGGCAAGGAAACCTGGTATCGCATTGCGTTTTTGTACAACAGCGTTAAGCGATTGGCGGAGTTGGATTCCGAGGGAATCGCCCTGGATGACATCCGTAAACAGTTCTCTGAAATCTTGCAGCTTGGTGATACGGGCGACGAAGTGCGCGTGATTCAATATTTTCTCGCGGTCGTCAGTACCTTTAACGATGCCGTGCCGTCTGTTCCCATCAACGGCATCTTTGACGAAGCAACTCGAAATGCTGTTATCGCGTTTCAGCAATACGCGGGGCTGACCCCCGACGGTATTGTGGGTGAAGAAACGTGGGATCAGTTGTACGATGCGTACCGCGGAATCGTAAGCACCATCACAGTGCCGGAAAATCGTATCGCACCATATCCCGGTACGCCGCTGACAAACGGCGCACAGGGTGAGTACGTCCTGTTCCTACAAAGTTACCTAAACCGCATCGCCGCGACGTATCCCGCCATTCCTACCGTTACCGTGGACGGCGTGTTCGGAGAGGCAACCGAGAACGCCGTCATTGCCTTTCAGCGCGAATTCGGCTTATCTCCCAACGGCGTAGTAGGGCCCATCACCTGGGATCGTATTGCAAGTTTATATGAAGATCTGAGCGTCGGCGCAGAAAAGCAAACGGGACAATTCGGCGGCTATGAAATGGCAGAAGGGGTATAATGCTATGTACACAGACGATCAACGCATTGATCACATCCGCGAGTTGCAAGAATATCTGCGCGCCCTCTCAGTAATGGATGAGCGTTATCCCCTGCTCGGCGTGGATGGGATCTTCGGTCCGGAAACAACCGAAGCGGTCAAGACATTTCAGAAAATAAGCGATTCGCCCGTCACCGGTACGGTACAACGCGCCGATTGGGAACGCATCGTACGCGAGCACGGTAATCTTTTGTTACAAATCGTGCCGCCACGCGCGATCACGCCGTTTCCCGGCCCCAACTTTGTGCTGAAACCGACAGACCGCGATCCGCTCGTCTACATTCTGCAAGTGATGCTCCGTGCTATTAGTAATACCCCTCTCGTCGTCACCGGTGTATACGATGCTGCCACCGAATCGGCTGTACGCGAGCAACAGCTTGCCGCCGATCTGCTGCCAACAGGCAAGGTTGATCGTATTACGTGGGATTATCTTGCCGCGCTGTACAACGCGCGATGACCTATGCGACACAAAGTATTTGTTAAAAATGCCGCTGTCCTGACCATCACCTCGTTGATCTTGCGAACCATCGGGATCTTTTTTCGCATTTTTCTATCGGGTAAGATCGGCGCGGAGGGTATGGGATTATATCAGTTGATCGTATCCATTTACGTGCTGGGTGCCACCTTTGCCACCTCGGGAATTTCCACCGCGGTCACCCGCCTTGTCGCTGATGAACTCGCCTGCGGCACCGCACGCTCGGTCCGGCACATCCTACGCCGCTCAATCTTGCTCAGTCTGGGAATCGGGCTTATCTCGACCGCGCTGATTTATTTCGGGGCGGACGCGATCAGCACGTACTGGATTCGCGATGCACGTGCCGCAAACGCCTTGCGTATGCTCGCGTTTAGTTTGCCGTCAATGGGGGTGTCCTCTTGTCTGCGAGGATATTTTATTGCCAGGCGCAAAGCGACGGGGACATCTTATGCGCAATTATTGGAGCAAGCCGTGCGTATTGGCGTCATCGCGTTGCTCATCGATCGGTTTGCGGCAAGAGGGCTTGCGATGGCGTGCCTTGCCGTCATGATCGGTGACACCGTGGCAGAATGGACCTCTTGCGCGTATCTTGCCGTTCGCTGCCACTTGGATAAGAAACGGATGCAAGCGGAATTG
>JAFSGO010000040.1 GCA_017440765.1 Clostridia bacterium | reverse complement strand
TACGTTGGTCTCCGCCATCGGCGAAGAAGTGCACCGCTTTGCCATCGGGTATCATCGGGCACGCCACCGCAAGCAGGGGGTCACCACGTCGCTTACCGAGATCCCCGGCATCGGCGCCAAACGCGCCGCGCTTTTATTGCGGCATTTCGGCTCGTTGCGGGCAATAAGATCCGCCACGGTAGACCAGTTATCGGCGGTTAAGGGCATGACCCGCCCCGCCGCGGAAACTGTCGCACAATATTTTCAAGAAAATTGACGCTAATCCCTTGCATTCCTCCGCCCATCTATGATATACTGTTAAAGTAAAGTGATAAAGAGAACGATAGGAAAGGAGAACCGCCCCATGGATGTGTTTGTTGAGCAGTTAGTCAAAAAGAAAAAGAGTGCCGGTCAAATACTGGCGATCATCGGCGTTGTACTCGCGGCGGTTCTTTTGTTAGCCGTTTCCATCGTATTTATCAGAGTCGTCGGCGCGTTTGTGGCGTTTGTCATCGTGGGTATCTTTTACGGCGCGTGGTATCTGTTGACCGCGCAGAACATCGAGTATGAATACTGCGTCACCAACGGCGACATTGATATTGATCGCATCGTCGCACAACGCAAACGCCGCCGCATCGTGTCGGTCTCCGGCAAGAAGATCGAGAGCGCGGGCCGCTACGTGCCGGAAAAATGGGCAGGCCGCCCGATGGATCGCACCGTGATTGCCGCCCCGTCCGACCGTGAAGATAATTTATATTATTTCACGTATCACAGTAAAAAGCGCGGCCACACGTTGGTGGTGTTCCAACCCGATGACCGCGTGAAGGATTCCTTCTACGAAGGGTTGCCCAAACTCGTGCAACTGGATTTTAACAAAGAATAACGTGCAACAAAAAGGCAGCCGTTGGCTGCCTTTTTTTGAAGGAGAGATCTTGTATGACGATTCCCGAATCCATCAAGCGCTGCTTTACACCGCGTGCCGCCGACAGCCATAAAGGGACCTACGGCACCCTGCTTTCGGTATGCGGCAGTTACGGCATGGCGGGTGCCGCGATTCTCGCCGCCCGCGCCGCCTCGCGGTGTGGGACGGGGCTCGTCATTGCCGCCCTGCCCGAAACGATCTACCCCATCGCGGCAACAGCCCTGCCCGAGGTGGTATTTGCACCTCTCGCAGAACGACCCGCCGCCGCTCTCGTCAAGGAATTGACAAAGCCCTTGCAAAAAAGCACTGCGTTGCTTATCGGTTGCGGGCTCGGCAACACGCTTTCTTCCGCACAGCTCACGGAAGCACTGATTTCTGCGGCAACCTGCCCGATCGTTTTGGATGCAGATGGTATAAATATCGCAGCACGGCATATATCTATACTGGAAACAGCGCATCCACCGCTCATTCTGACACCGCATCCCAAAGAGCTTTCCCGCCTTTTACACACAACCGTCGATCAGATTAAGGCCGATCGGCAAACGGCGGCACAAACCGCCGCCGCGCGCTTCGATGCGGTCGTGGTGCTCAAAGGGCATCATACCGTGATCGCAGCGCCAAACGGCACGGTATCCGTGAATCAAACCGGCAACCCCGGTATGGCGGTCGCCGGCAGCGGAGACGTGCTGGCGGGCATGATCGCGGGGCTTCTTGCACAAGGGTTATCCCTTTTCGACGCCGCGCGGTGCGGTGTATATCTGCATGGTGCGGCGGGTGATCTCGCTGCTGCGCGCTTGTCACAGCACGCCATGCTGCCTACCGATATATTGGATGAATTGGGGACGCTGTTTTCGCAACTTGAAAAATAGGAGTTGTGCGCATGTCCCGTCGCGTTTTGCCGTTATGTCTATCCCTGCTTGTGTTGTTCACCGGCTGTCGTCCGAAAAAGCCAACAGAGCCGATCGCGGTCGATTTCGTGTGTGAATTTCGCGCAGAATATAACGATCTGACCGCCACCGGCACACTCACTCGCCGCACGGCGGGCACCCTGCTTTTGGAATTTTCCGAACCCGAAACGTTAGACGGTCTTTCCGCCGAGTGGGACGGTGAAAAGGTCACCCTCCGGTATCTGGGGCTGTCGTATGACGTCGATCCCGCCAAGCTTCCCGAAAACGCGCTCGGCGAGGGGCTGCTTTCTTGCTTTGACGCCGCGCTGCGCGGTGAGGGTGAACGAAAAGAAGCAGACGGCAAGGTCACCGTGAACGGGTTGTCGGGGAACGCGGCGTACACTTACGTGTACGATGCAAAAAGCGGCGCACCGCTCTCGCTCGCCATCCCGAGCATTCCCCTGACCGTCACGTTTTCAAACACGCAAACACAGTAAAAAAGAGGAGGTATCCGCAGGATACCTCCTCTTTTTACGTTCCCAATAACGCCATGTGGCAGATCCCCGCAAAATCACGGATCCAGTAACTGGGGAGCAGATGCCAAGGGGTGTACGCCGTCACCGCACCCGAAACGGTAAGCCCCGCCCGCTTGACAAACTGCTGCGCGCGAAACTGATGAAACTCCTGCGTCACCACCGCCACCTCGGTACTCAGTCCGTGCTGCTCGATCAACTCGCGGGAATGTCGAATATTTTCAAACGTACTGGTTGACGCGTCCTCTTTGAAAATGCGCGCGGGGTCAATGCCTTTTTCCACCAAATACGCGTGCATGACGCTCGCCTCGGTGCAGATCTCATCTTCCCCCTGCCCGCCGGATACGATGCATGAAGCATCCGGATGCTCGGTTAAGTAGCCGTACGCGGCTTCCAATCGCCCGCGCAACAATTCGCTCGGCTGATCCTCACGCAAGGCGGCCCCTAATACAATGAGGGTCGCCCCCTCACTCGGTTTACTGTTGCACGCGCGGATCATGCAGACCGACAAGCCGATAAACAACAACACCAGGGCGCCGACAACCCCTGCAACGGCACACAGCACCACCCGTCCAGCACCGCTTTGCCAGGAACGAGAACAAAAATCGGCAAGCTGCGGGAACGCGATGCACGAAATAAACCCAAGCGTGCCGACGAGGATCATTGTCAAGCACCCGGAATGAAACCGACCGGTCAAGGTCGGCAACACACCCCACACGCCGATAAGCAAAAAGATCACCGCAAGCACCGCTCGCAACGTGATCCCCAAAACGCCTGTCCCATGCAAGGTTATAGCCCCCTTTTCGTTAAAAAAGCGGCACCGAAAAATTCGGTGCCGCTTTCCCATATCATTTAGATCTTGCGCACGCGGATAACACCGTCGATCGCTTCGATACCGTCGATAATGCTCTGCGGCACCTCACCGATAATATCGAGCACCGTATACGCATTGTCCTTCTTGGAACGGTTGGTCAGCGTTTCAATGTTAACACCCGCCTCGGACACCACCGTGCTGATCTGCGCGAGCATGTTCGGAACGTTGCGGTGCAGCACGCAAATGCGCACGTCACCGTTTTTGGCAACGTCCATAGCGGGGAAGTTCACCGAATTGCGGATGATGCCCTGCTCCAGGTACGCCTTGAGCTCATCTGCCGCCATCATGGCGCAGTTGTCCTCGCTCTCGGGCGTGGAAGCACCGAGGTGCGGGATCGCGATCACGTTGTCCACGCACAGCATATCGTCGGACGGGAAATCCACCACGTAGGCAGCAACCTTGCCGTCTTTAAGTGCCGCGCGCATAGCCTCGCCGTCAACCAACTCGCCACGAGCAAAGTTGAGAATACGCACACCGTCTTTCATCGCAGCAATGCTGTCCTTGCCGATCATACCGCGGGTCGCATCGTTGAGCGGCACGTGAACGGTGATGTAATCACATTCCGCGTAGATCTCCTCTAAAGTCGCGGCATGATGAGTGGAACGGGACAAGCTCCACGCGGCATCCACCGACAGATACGGGTCGTATCCGTACACTTCCATGCCGAGCGATTTGGCGGCGTTCGCCACCAGAATACCGATGGCACCGAGACCCACAACACCGAGCTTTTTGCCCAGAATTTCGGGACCCGTGAACTGGCTTTTTCCTTTTTCAACCAGTTTGCCGACCTCAGCGCCCTGCCCTTTAAGCGTCTTCGCCCACTCGATGGCGGGAACGACCTTACGGGACGACAAGAGCAAACCGGCAATGACGAGTTCTTTTACCGCATTCGCGTTGGCACCGGGGGTGTTGAACACCACAATACCCGCATCACTGCAACGGTCCAGCGGAATGTTGTTGACACCGGCGCCCGCTCTGGCAACCGCCAGCAACGAGGACGGGAACTCCATATCGTGCATAGCGGCAGAACGAACCAGTACGCCGACCGGATCTGCTACCGCATCGCCCACCGTGTAGCCGGCACCCAGACGGTCCGTACCACATGCGGCGATCTTATTTAAAGCTAAAATATTCATGATCGTTTTCTCCTTATGCGTTGGCTTCTTCAAACGCCTTCATAAATGCAACCAATTTTTCGACACCCTCAACCGGCATCGCGTTGTAGATGGAAGCGCGCATACCGCCGACCGAACGGTGACCTTTCAGGTTGACAAAGCCCGCAGCGGTGGCTTCTTTAACGAATTTCGCATCCAACTCTTCGTTACCGGTAACGAAAGGCACGTTCATGAGCGAACGGTCTTTCTTTTCCACCGTACCCTTGAACAGCTTGGAGGAATCGAGGAAATCGTACAGAATAGCCGCCTTCTTCTCGTTGATGGCTTTCATGTTCTCCAAACCGCCGATCTCGTTTTTGAGCCACTCCAGCACCAGTTTGCACACGTAGATGGTGTAGCAGGGCGGGGTATTGAACATGGAATCGTTGTCCGCATGGATCTGATAGTTGAACATGGTGGGGGTAATCTCCTGCGCGTTACCGATCAGATCCTCACGCACGATGACCACGGTAAGACCCGCAGGCGCCATGTTCTTCTGTGCACCCGCATACAAAAGACCAAAGCGCGACACGTCGATCGGCTCGGACAAGACGCAGGACGAAATGTCTGCCACCAGCGGCACGTCACCGGTCTCGGGAAGTTTCGTAAACTTCGTACCGTAGATCGTGTTGTTCATGCAGATGTGGAAATAATCCGCATCCGGCGTAAAGTCCGCCTCATCCCATTCAGGAATGTAGGAGAACGTCTTGTCCTTGGAACTGGCGATCACTTTCGCCTCACCGTAACGGGCGGCTTCTTTGTACGCCTTGGTTGCCCACTGACCGGTCAGGATAAAGTCTGCCTTGCCGCTCTTGTTCATCAGGTTCAGCGGAATCATCGCAAACTGCGAGGAAGCGCCGCCCTGCAAAAACAGCACCTTATAGTTATCCGGAATGTTCATGACCTCACGCAACAGCGCTTCACATTCCTTAATAATGGCATCGTATGTTTTCGAACGATGCGACATCTCCATAACGGATTGACCGGATCCCTGATAATCCATCATCTCCTCTGCCGCACGTTTCAAAACGCTTTCCGGCAGCACGGAAGGGCCGGCCGAAAAATTATATACTCTTGCCATATGTCATTCCTCCAAAGAAAAAGTAGAATTATTACTATTTTACTCCTAATATTCAAGATAGTCAACCATAAATTGCGCTTCTGTTAAAGTTTTAACAACTGTTTTTCTTGCATAATGGCGGACTTTACAGTATACTGGACTTATAAACACGATTCTACACAAAGGTGGGGATTACGAATGACCATTGCAGATGTTCAAAAAATCCTGAAAGCGGAACTGGTATGCGGGGGGGACCTCTCTGCCGAAGTTCACAACGCGTGCGGCAGCGATATGATGAGTGACGTGCTTGCTTTCGTGAAAGACCAATCCGTTTTGTTATCGGGTCTGGTCAACACGCAAGTGATACGCACCGCCGAAATGATGGATATGCTGTGTGTCATTTTCGTGCGCGGCAAAGAGCCGACCGCCGAAATGATCGAACTTGCCAAGGAGTTCGACATTGTGTTAATGAAGACTCCGCTTCGTATGTTTAACGCCTGCGGCCTGCTGTATGAAAACGGTCTGCGCGGCGGCGACGGAATATGAGGTGATGACTTGAAACTGCATTATGAAGTGGCAGGCGATGATTTCACCCGCGCCGGTGAAGCATCGGGTGCTGTCAAAGCCACGTTAAAGCGTTTGGGTTTCCCCGCTGACGTGATCCGCCGCGTCGCGATCGCGATGTATGAAGGCGAGATCAACATGGTCATTCACGCCGACGGCGGTGTTGCAGATGTGGAGATCGAGCCCGACCGTATTCTCGTCACGCTTACCGACCGCGGCCCCGGTATTCCCGACGTGGAAAAAGCCATGCAGGAGGGCTTCTCCACCGCGCCCGAAAACGTGCGCAATTTGGGCTTTGGCGCCGGTATGGGCTTACCCAACATCAAACGCTATACCGACGACCTTAAAATCGATACCGAGATCGGAAAAGGCACTTGTATTCGTATGACGATCAACGTGCCTTCTTAACATAAGGAGCGTTGCTTATGATGTCACATTCCGTAACGCTGGATACCGAAATATGTGTGGGCTGTACGCACTGTGTCAAGCGCTGTCCCACGCAAGCGATCCGTGTGCGCGACGGCAAAGCCGTTATCACGGACGCACGCTGCATTGATTGCGGCGAATGTATCCGCGTTTGCCCCCATCATGCCAAAAAAGCGCGGCACGATTCGTTGTCGGCGCTGTCTGACTACAAATATACCATTGCCCTGCCCGCTCCCGCGCTATATGGGCAATTCCATAATCTGGACGATATCGACGTGATCTTGTCCGGGCTTTTAAAGCTCGGCTTTGACCAGGTGTTTGAGGTGTCCCGCGGTGCGGAGATCGTGTCGGATGCCACCCGTAAGGTCATGGCAGACGGCTTGGTCAAGAAGCCCGTCATCAGCTCAGCGTGCCCCGTGGTCGTGCGGCTGATCCAAATTCGTTTTCCGGAACTGTGCGAACACGTTTTGCCGATGAAAGCACCCATGGAGGTGGCGGCGGCAATGGCGCGTCAACGCGCGATGGCACAAACGGGGCTTTCCCCCTCCGACATCGGTGTTTTCTTCATTTCCCCCTGCCCCGCCAAGGTCACGGACGTGCGCTTCCCCACCGGCAATTCGCACTCACAGGTAGACGGCGTATTGTCGATTGCCAATATTTATCCCAAGCTGGTACACGAAATGGATCACCTGGATCAGGTGCAACCGTTATCCCATTCGGGGCTCATCGGCACCAGCTGGTCGTTTATCGGCGGTGAGGCAGCCGGCCTGCTCAATGAAAACCATTTGGCGGCGGACGGTATCCAAAACGTCATTCACGTATTGGAAGAATTGGAAGACGAAAAACTCACCGACCTGGATTTCATTGAACTCAGCGCTTGCGCCGGCGGTTGTGTCGGCGGCGTCTTCACGGCGGAAAACGGGTACGTCGCCCGCGCCCGCATCAAGCGTCTGCGCAAATACCTGCCGATCTCCTGCAACCGCGCCGAAGATATCGGTGACCTGCGTTCGCTGAATTGGACGGAGTCCTTGTCGGAAAACCCGGCACTGCGCCTCGCTGAAAACGTCAGTGACGCCATGCGCCTGATGCAGGAAGCAAACGCGATCTACGAACAGCTCCCGAAGCTCGATTGCGGCGCATGCGGCGCCCCCACCTGCCGTGCCTTGGCAGAGGATATTGTGCGCGGGCTTGCCGATAAGAGCGACTGTTTCCGTATGGCAAAGGAGGACTCCGTATGACCGTTCGTGAACTGATCACCGGCTTATCGCTTGAAACCCTCGTGGAGGGTGATCTGGACCGTGCCGTCACCGGCGGCTACACAGGCGACCTGCTCAGCTGGGTCATGGGCCGCGCCAAAGCCGGGGATGCCTGGTTTAGCGTGATGGGCAACGTCAACGCCGTTGCCGTTTGCGTACTGGCGGATGTCGCGTGTCTCGTTTTGTGTGAAAACGCCGCACTGGACGAGGCCGCCCGCGCTCGCGCAGAACTGGAATCCGTCACGATTCTGCGCAGCACTGCCACCGCGTATACACTTGCCGGCGCCTTGAGTGCCCGTTTAGAAAGGACTGTATAACCCAATGTCTATTGAACTCGTCCGCCCGTTCCTCGCCAAATTCGGCAGAGAGCAGGACATTCAGGAATTCCCCGTCTCCAGCGCCACCGTGGAACTCGCGGCAGCGGCACTGAACGTCATCCCCGCCCGCATCGCCAAAACCATGTCCTTTGCCGACGGCGAAGGGTGCTTGGTGGTTGTCACCGCGGGCGATACCAAAATCGATAACCCGAAATATAAGCAAACCTTTGGCTTTAAAGCCAAAATGCTCTCACCCGATCAAGCGTTGGCGTTAACGGGCCACGCCGTCGGCGGTGTCTGCCCGTTTGCTTTGCCCGAAGCAGTACGCATTTTCTTGGACGAATCCCTGCGCCGCTTTGATACAGTGTATCCTGCGGCAGGCAGTTCCAATTCGGCAATTGAAGTCACCCCTGCCCAGCTGGAAGAATACACCGGCGGCATTTGGGTAGACGTGTGCAAATTACGAGAAGAAACGTGATGTGTTGTCATTGAAAATTTACTACGATTTTCATATTCACTCTTGTCTCTCCCCCTGCGGCGACGACGAAATGACACCCAACAACCTCGTCAACATGGCACAGCTTGCGGGGCTTAACGCAATCGCGCTGACCGACCATAATACCTGCGGCAACTGCGCGGCGGCGGCAACGGTCGCCGAAGAACTCGGCATGATCTTTTTGCCCGGTATGGAACTGTGTACCGCCGAGGAAGCGCACGTCGTGTGCTTATTCCCCAACATAGAAGCCGCAGAACACTTTGAAGCGCAGATTGCTCCCACGTTACCGCCGATCCAAAATCGACCGGAGATCTTCGGCGAACAGATTTTATGTGATACGGAAGATCGTCAGGTCGGCACGAAAGACATCCTGCTTACTACCGCCTCCGCCATCAGCGTGGACGGCGTGGCAAAGCTTGCCCGCTCATGCGGCGGCACGGCGTTCCCCGCACACATCGATCGCCCGTCGTACAGTGTCACCGCCGCGCTTGGCGATCTGCCGCCGCTCGGTTTTGCGGCGATCGAGATCACCAAAAACGGCAACGTGGAGGAACTCTCTTGCCGTTATGCCGAGATCGTCGGAAAGCCACTGTTGCAAAATTCCGACGCTCATCATTTGGAAGATATTCAGGACGCGGGCCCCTATCTCGACCTGCCGGATAGTTCTCCCGAAACCATCATCGCCGCCTTAAACGGCGAGATTCCTTTTACCTGGCAACGCTGATAAAACGAAAAGCACCTGTGGATTACCACAGGTGCTTTCTTTATACAAAAATCAGATTCTCGCCACACCGGTCTCGCGAGCCGCCCTTGCCACACGCTCAGCAACCGTCTTGCCGATACGCTCGTCAAAGGCAAACGGCATGATATATTCTTCGTTAAGCTCCTCGTCGGATACGAGCGAGGCGATCGCAAGCGAAGCCGCCATCTGCATCTCTTCGTTAATATCGGAAGCACGCACGTCCAGCGCACCGCGGAAAATACCGGGGAACGCCATCACGTTGTTGATCTGGTTCGGGAAATCCGAACGACCGGTACCCACCACACGAGCACCCGCGGCCTTTGCCTTGTCGGGCATGATCTCCGGCACGGGATTTGCCATGGGGAATACGATCGCATCCGTGTTCATAGATTTGATCATCTCTTCCGACACGCAATTCGGCGCCGAAACACCGATAAACACATCGGCACCCTTCATGGCATCCGCAAGCGAACCGGTCTGCTTCTCACGGTTGGTGACCGTGCTCATCTCGGCCTGCGCGGGGTTAAGTTGCTCGTCGCCCTCACACAAAATGCCAAAACGATCGCACATCGTCAAGTTTTTCACGCCGAGTTTGAGCAGATGCTTGCCGATCGCAATACCGGCGGAACCGGCACCGTTGATAACACAACGGATCTCGCCGATCTCTTTTTTTGTCAAGCGCAACGCGTTCAGCAACGCCGCACCCACCACGACCGCCGTACCGTGCTGATCGTCGTGAAACACCGGAATATCGCAAATTTCTTTCAGACGGCGCTCGATCTCAAAGCAACGCGGCGCCGCAATATCCTCCAAGTTGATACCGCCAAAGCTGCCGGACATCAAATAGATGGTGCGCACCAGTTCATCTACGTCCTTTGTGCGCAGGCAAATCGGGAACGCATCCACGTCGGCAAATTCCTTAAACAGCACGCATTTGCCTTCCATAACCGGCATACCCGCCTCAGGTCCGATGTCACCGAGACCCAACACAGCCGTACCGTCGGTAATGACCGCTACCATGTTCCAACGACGGGTCAGTTCAAACGATTTGTCGTAATCTTTATTGATCTCAAGACAGGGCTCCGCAACACCCGGGGTGTACGCAATCGAAAGCTGTTCGCGGTTTGTCACGGGTGTACGCGAAACGACCTCGATCTTGCCTTTCCATTCATAGTGTTGCTGTAATGCTTTTTCCTTAATATCCACAATGAACCCTCTTCCCTTTTATTTGTACGAACTGCTCGCGGCATTCTCAAATTTGACGTCGCCCAAATATTTCACCGGATCCAAGCCAACGTATTGGCACATGTCGAACATTTCCGCCACGGTGTTAATATTAACCGCAATACCGTTTTCAAGACGATCCGCTTTAGCAATGATCTCTTTTTCACCGTGCGTGTAGATGCGCGTAGCACCCTCGGATTTTGGAGATTCCCGCAGTTCCTGCAGGAAGGTGGATAAATGCTCTTTGATATCGCCCACGTCACCGAAGATCTTGGGATCGATCACAATAAAGCCGTGACAAGTGCCACCTTTGCCACCGATATGGGTGTGATTAGAGGTAAGACCCATCGACAAAATCGAGCAGAAAATCTCGCAGAACATACCGTATCCGTAACCCTTATGGCTGCCGGACTGTTCGGTTTCGCCGCCGAGCGGCATAATGCCGCCGCCTTTTTTCGCCACGATATTGGCGAGAACGTCTTTTGCATCGGTCGAACCTTTACCGTTTGCGTTCAGCGCCCAGCCCTCCGGCAACGGTTTGCCGAGCTTGTTATAAATTTCCAACTTGCCGCGCGTAACGACCGTGGTCGAAGCATCAAAGAAGAAATCGTACGGCTCTGCCGGCATGGCAATGGCGATCGGGTTACTGCCGAGCATGGCAAGCCGACCGAACGTCGGCACCATGATCGCTTCACTGTTGGTCATGGCCATACCGATAAACCCGGCATCACACGCCATCTTGGCATAATATCCCGCAATACCGAAATGGTTGGAATTACGCACCGTCACGATCGCGATACCACTGGTCTTTGCCTTTTCAATAGCAGTGGTCATCGCCTTGTGAGCAATCAGCTGACCCATACCGTCGTGCCCCTCAATAACCGCCGAAACGGGGGTCTCAAACACGATTTCCGGCTCAGCCGCCACTTTGATAAGGCCTTTTTCAATGCCTTTGTGATACCGCGCTAAGCGCTGCATACCGTGTGATTCTATTCCATACAAATCGGAAAGTAACAGAACGTCCGTAATGATCGTGCTTTGCTCCTTGGTAAAACCAAAGCTGCCGAAGCAATCCTCGCAAAACGTTTTCAGTTGATCGTAGGAATAGGTTAAGTAGGTAGATGCCATGTTATACCCTCTCCCTTGTGTCAAATTCTTTGTCTTCATTGTATCATACAGTTATAAGCAAGAACAAGACACGATCTGTCCTTTTTTTGCATTATTTGCCCATACTTGCCACGCGATTTTTCACGCAAAAAAACGAGCAGGTTTAAATAAACCTGCTCGTTACGGCTGTTCGGTTCTGCCGACAAGATAATCTAACGATACCTCAAACAGATCGGCAATACGAATCAAAATTTCTATTTTGGGCTCTCGTGTCATCAGTTCATAGTTCTGATACGCCTTTTCGGTAATGTCACAGTAAATCGCGACTTGTCCCTGCGTAAACCCTTTTTTGTCGCGACACAGCTTGAGCCGCTGCGCTAATACTCTTCTCACGTCGCACCACCTACAATTGTTCTTGACAAAACAAGTATAGGGGAATACTATTATAAATATACCAACAATCGTTGGTGTTTATCTTTAACGGAGGTTTGTTTCGATGGCTGAATTTTGCGTAGACTGTTGGAATAAGTTCACAGGCAACAACCTATCGGCTAACAAGTATGTTCTCTCGGAGGAATTGGAGTTGTGTGAAGAATGTGGTGAATATCAGCACGTTGTGATTGTTGAAAAGAAATATCTTTTCAGACGAAAGCACAAAAAACTATGGAGATTTTTGGATACACTATGGCGTGTTATGTTGATCCCATATGTTCTCTATAAATATGGGATCACAAAGAACAAAGACAACAAAACGAGCAGGTTTGAATAAACCTGCTCGTTTACTGTTGTTACTTATTTTGTCGTCGTGGTCGCGGCCTCGGTTGTCTTATTTGCCTGTGCGTTCACTACCGGCAGATAGGTGTTGCTTTCCAATAATTTGATTGCTGCTTGCAACTGCGTATCTTCCTCGTCTGTCATCAAGTTGAAATACACCTGTTGATCATACGCAAGATCCGCCGTCTGATCGGGCATCAACCCGACGTCCTTCCAGGTCTCCCCGCTTTGAATGCGGTAGAGTACACCGGTGGAAAGCCGTACAGCGCCTTTGTCCGATTGGATGGTGGCATATTCCTGCATAACCGCTTTTCCCTGGGTCGAGGTGCCGACCAAACGCGTTTTGGACAGATCCTGTAACACGCCGGCAAACAACTCCGCTTCACCCACCGTATTGCCGTTTACCAGCGTTACGGACGGTGCCGTCATCTCATACGTGTCACTCGCGCTAAAGGAGACCGTTTCATCTTTCTTTTCGCATTTCGCATACGGACCGCGAGGCAGCAGGTAATCCAAGATCTCCTGCACAGCGGACAGTTGTCCACCCGCATTATTACGCACGTCGAACAGGAAATACGTGGCACCCTTTTGTGTCAAGTCGTTATATACGTTCTTAAACTGCAACGGTGTGAGGTTGTTGAATTCCGCAATGCGGATATACCCAATCGTATCGTTGATCAATCGACCGGAAACGCTCACCGCCGTATAGGTGTTAGCGGAAAGTTCCACCGCGGTGGAGGTGCCGTTCTGCTCAAAGGTCAGGATCAGCTTCTCGGACCAGTTGATCTTCGATTGTGCCAGTTCGTAGGAAGCACCGGTAACCGCTTCACCGTCGATCGCGGTCACAACCGTCCCTTTTTCAATACCGGATAAGGCGGCAGGCGAGTTTTCATCTACCGACGAAACGATCAATTCCGTACCTTTCGCGATCACCGTCAACCCAAAACCGGTGCGGTTACCTGCCAAGCGGCTTTGTACCTGTTGGTATTCCGCTGCCGACAAATAGCCGGCATACGGGTCTTCTAAACCGTTAATATATCCGTTTGCCAGTGCGGCGCGCAGCTTTTCCTCGTCAATGGTGTAGCCCTTGCGCGCGGCAGAATCGATCTCGTCAATATAATCGTACATTGCCTGACGTTGGCCAACGTCGCTGACAAGAGAGCTGAAATGTCGCATCGCGAGCACCATCGTACCGGAGATCGTCAGCGTAACCGCAAGCAACACCAGCGCGATCGTAACGCCAAGCGAAATCTTTTTATTCATACTCTCTCACCTCTTTCTCAAATTATGACGGAACGACCACGTACCCTTTCCCGATCGGATCCACACGGACGTTATTCTCACGCACTTCAAAGTGCAGGTGTGCACCGTACGATTGACCGGTATTGCCGATCACACCGATCTGCGTGAGTCCTCCGGTCACATACTGCCCGACCGTGACGCTCGGTGTATAACGCATGTGCGCATACAAGGTCACGATACGAACACCTTTGGCATCCAGGCCGTGATCGATCATGCAGAAATTGCCGTAGCTGTAGTGCATCGACTGCACCTTGATGACCGTACCGCTGGCAGCCGCCACGATCGGCTCGCCCAATGCGCGGCCGTTGGCAATATCGATCGCACGATGGAAACCACTGCTGCGTTGTCCGTAACCGGACGAAATGCGCTTTACGGTCGGCGCCGGCCAATACATCTTGCCGCCGTATGTACTCGCAGGAGGCGTTCCGTTGAGCAAGGCCGCGATCTCACGATCCAACTCATCCTCGGATGCCTGGATCTGCTGCAACTTTTTCTCATACGAATTTTGTTGTTTGAGCAACTTATCTTCTTTGTTTTTTGCCGTGATATAGAGTTTATCCAGTGTATCAAACTGTTTGTCAAGATCGCCCTTGAGCGTTTCGAGTTCCGCTTTAGCGGCCTCCGACTCGGCTCTTTCCTGCTCCACCGCGTCCTTTTTGATCTGGATCTGTTGCTTTTCGGCTTCCGCCTCGTCACGCAGCGCCTTATCGTGCTCCGAAACCGAGTTAAGGATCTCCGCTTTCAGCAAATAATCCGCATAATCCTCGGTGCTCATGAGCAACTGGAACGACGAATACTGATTGGTCTGCGTGATCGCTTTGACACGCTTTTTCAGTTTCGTCATGATCTCTTCCATTCTCGCCTCTTTTTCGGCGATCTCGGTGTTCAACTGATTGATGTTTTCGGTCTGTTCCGCGATCTGCGTATCGATCGCAGCGATCTGCGATTTATAGGCATCGATCTGCTTTTCTAAGTTGCTGACCTTTTTATACAGTTGATTAACTTCAACCTGCTGATCTTCAATGCTGTCGCCCAAGCTGTCCAACTGTGTTTGGATCTCTTTTGCTTCCTCTTTGAGCTGCGCCAGTTCATTGCGCAGTTCATCAACGGATTCTGCAAAAACCCGCTCCGTGTGAATAGGCAACGCGAGCAGCAACACGGTCAGCGAGACCATGGATACGATCCGCACGATTGTTTTTCGCATCGTTATTCCTCCTGATTAGTCGGTATTCTCTTTGAGATACCGCCCGATAGAAACCGTACTTCCCAAAACGCCGGTGATCATACCGCCGACCAAGAAGCCGAGCAACAGCTGCCACCAAACCGCCACAAACGGAATGAGCTCCAAACTGCTGCTGAATGTAAAATTCTGTCGAATGACTTCGTAAATACCAAACAATAAGCCGTAGGAAACAACACCAGCCGCACTGCCGAGTATGATACCCTCCACCATAAAGGGGAAGCGCACGAACCACGGTGTCGCACCCACCGAACGCATAATGGAGATCTCACGGCGGCGGCTGTATACCGTCAGTTTGATGGTGTTCGCGATAATGAACAGCGACACGATGAGTAACAGCGCGATCACCCATACGCCAACCGTGAGCACGACTCGGCGCACCTTCACGAGCGTCTGTGACAACGCCTGATCGTAATCGACCTTGTCAACGCCTTCCACCGTTTTCACCGACGACACCGTCTTATCGAAAAGGCCCAGATCTTCAAAACTGATCACGAAGGCATCCTGAAGCGGATTATCCGCCTCTAAATCTTCAAGGAGCTCACCGAACTCGTCTTTGTAACGCTCCAAAAGTGCTTCTTTGGAAATATACTCGACCTGCGCGACGTTATCCAGCGCTTCTAACTCGGTTTTCATAGCGGTCGCGCGCTCACCGGTCACGTCGTCCTTGGCATACGCCACCACGACGTTCTGCTGATACGCCCAGTCAAAAGCGTGTTCCACGTTCTCATATACCAGATACGCGCAGCCGGTGATCAGCAAGCAAGACACCAATACGAGGATCGAGGCCGCCGACATAAAGAGGTTTTGGCGAAGACTGCGCACACCCTCTTTCACCAAAAACCGAAACGTGTTAAACCTCATGGGGCACCTCCTTGCTGTCCGAAACCACCTGGCCCTGCTGGATCTGGATCACACGGCGACCGAAGGATTTGACCAACTCATGATCGTGCGTAACCACCAGTACCGTGGTGCCGCGGCGGTTGATCTCGGTCAGCAGTTCCATGATCTCATAGGACAATTCGGGGTCGATGTTACCGGTCGGCTCGTCTGCAATGATCAGCGAGGGATTGTTGACCAGCGCGCGCGCCAAGCCGACGCGTTGCTGCTCACCGCCCGACAGCTCGGGGGGGAAGTTTTTCGACTTGTCCTGCAGACCGACCAATCCTAACACGTACGGGACGCGGCGGCGGATCTCACGGTGAGAAGCACCAACCACCCGCATGGCAAAGGCGACGTTATCGAACACCGTCATGGTATCGATCAAACGGAAATCCTGAAACACGATGCCCATCGCGCGGCGCAGATACGGGATCTGACGCTTTTTCAGTTTGGACAGCTTAAAGTTGCTGACCACTACCTCACCGGAGGTGGCAACCTCCTCGCGCATAATGAGCTTCAAAAAGGTACTCTTACCGGCACCGGACGCGCCGACGATAAACACAAACTCACCGTCTTCAATGGTGATATCAATGCCTTTTAAGGCCTCGTTGCCGGTTTCGTAAGTCTTATGTACGTCACGAAATTCGATCAACTACGCTCGCCTCCTTACTTTCACAACACCGCTTTTTCATCATACCGCACGGCTTGCGGCTCGGCAACCCTCAGTTTTTGGTAATTGCCGTACGATCAATACTTCACAGGATCCGCCATCAGGTATTTTTTGACCATCAACGCCACCTTGAACACGATGGCATCGTCAAACTCACGCAGATCCAATCCGGTCAGGCGTTTGATCTTTTCCAGACGGTACACCAGCGTATTGCGATGCACGAACAGCTTACGTGAAGTTTCGGAAACGTTCAGGTTATTCTCAAAGAAGCGCTGAATGGTAAACAGCGTTTCCTGATCCAACGAATCAATAGACCCCTGTTTGAACACCTCACGTAAGAACATCTCACACAGCGTGGTGGGCAACTGATAAATTAAGCGGGCAATGCCCAAATTGTCGTAGCTGACGATCGCCTTTTCGGTATCAAACACCTTACCGACCTCAAGTGCTACTTGCGCTTCCTTAAAGGAACGCGCCAGATCCTTAATACCCTCCACCGGCGTACCGATACCGACACTGATCGGTGTGTAGAACTCGCTGCCCAGCGTATCGGCAATGGATTGCGCCAGTTTTTCGAGATCCTTCGATTCCACCTGTGCGTGCATTTCCTTGACAACGGCAATATCTGCTTCACCGATGTTGATCACAAAATCTTTGCTCTTTTCGGGGAACAAGTTTTGGATAACGTCAAACGCCGAGATGTCCGACAGCGTCTTGATGTGGACCAACAAGACCACGCGGCTGACGTCGTTGTTAAAATGCAACTCACGCGCTTTCAGATAAATATCGCCCGGCAGGATGTTGTCCATAATGACGTTCTTAATGAAGTTACTGCGATCGTATTTCTCATCGTAATATTGCTTCACGTTACCGAGCGAGATCGCCAGCAGTTCGGTATACTTCGCCGCCAACTCGTCAGTTCCTTCCACGAACGCCAAAAACTCGCCTTGCGGATGGGCGCCGAACAACCGATAGGTATAGCCGCCCTTCACGAAGGTCTCCTGCGTGCCGAACGCGTCACCGAGCTCCGCCTCCCGGTTCTCGCCCATACGCGCTAAATCACTGCAGGCAACCACGGAAAAGGACTCATCCACCACACCAATAGTACGGTCAATGACGTCCTTCATCTGATTGATCATTCCCAAAAACAAACGACTTGCCATTGTTCATTTCTCCTTATTTTTCGCTTTAATCCACAAATCGGCATTGTACATAAC